>NZ_CAXYJV010000040.1:0-41255 GCF_964277875.1 uncultured Comamonas sp. | reverse complement strand
AAACCCTCGCCAAGCGGGATGGACGCGGATCGCCCGAGACCGCGTTCAGACCACGGCGGGGCGTTTTGCGGAGGATCCCTATTGCCGATCTGAAGAAGCCTTCCGATCGGCTTTTTTGCGCCTGCATGACAAGCTAGGCCGCTGAATCAGCCTATTGATGCGGTGACAGAAAAATTGTCAACCCGTGGTTACAATCGGCCGCCTCTGCTGCGCTAAAACTGCCTTTTCATGAGCCAACTCGGTATCGTCCTGCACGTGTGCGGGCTGTGGATTCTCTCCAGCCTCGATGCCAGCGGCAAGCTGCTGGTCGTTGCGGGCGTGCCGGTGCTGATGGTGGCCTGGTTCCGCTATGTCGGCCATGTGGTGCTGATAGGTGTGCTGGTGCTGCCCAGGCGCGGCATGGGGCTGTTCCGCACGCAGTCGCTCTCGCGCCAGATCCAGCGCTCGGTACTGATGATTGCCACCACCTTGCTGTTTTTCCATGTGCTGGGCATGGTGCCGCTGGCCGAGGGCACGGCGATGAATTTCATGGCGCCGCTGTTGGTGATGGCCTTGGCGCCCTGGCTGCTGGGCGAGCGCCCTGGCTGGCACCGCTGGGCGGGCGTGGTGCTGGGCTTTGTCGGCATGCTGGTGGTCATCCGCCCGGGCGGGCAGTTGTCCACCGAGGGCGCGATCTGGGGTGTGGTGACGGCCAGCACCTTTGCGCTGTTCCAGATCAGCACACGCCGCGTCGCTGCGGACGACCCGCTGACGAGCAATCTCTACGGCGGGCTGTTTGGCGCGTTGGTGCTCAGTGCCTTGCTGCCCTTTTTCTGGCAGCAGCTGGATCTGACGGTCTGGCAATGGCTGCTGCTGGCCTCCACCGGGCTGTCCGGCTTCGTCGGCCATTGGTTGCAGATCACTGCATACAGCAAGACCAGCGCCACCTTGCTGGCACCTTTCAACTACCTGCAGATCGTCTCTGCCACCACGTTGGGCTGGTTGATTTTTGGCCAGTTGCCCGACGCGGCAACCGCTGCCGGCATGGCTTTGATCTGCTGCGCGGGCCTGGGCGTGGTGCTGGTCGAAGTCTGGCAACAGCGCTTGCGCAAGCGCCTCTCTGCCTGAGCACACAAGAGGGAAAGCGCTGAAGCGCCGCCCAATACCCCAGCGTTTAAGACCAGCTTCACCATTGAAGAAGTACCCCTTCGCCAATCGCGCACACCGGGGAAACCCAAATATCAAATTGATAGCTATATACGCAAACCCAATGGACGGATAAGGCCCATTCGTTGCAGACGCACAGGTTGCAAAACCGGTCAACTTGGATTGCCGTGCCGCTGAGAGGCCGGGGTGACAATTAACAATTTGGCGGCGATGCTATACATTCGGTGATGACCGTCGCACAAGCGACAAAATTCATAATTCCAGTCACCGAGACGACATGCCATGGACGACCCCATCCTGACCCCCGAAGAGCGCGAAGCCATCAACACAGGGCGCTGGTTCAGCACCCTCTCGCCGACTTTGCGCCACGACATTCTGCGCTGCGCCTATGTCAAGCGCTTCAAGGACGGCGGATTGATTTTCTCGCGCGGCGATGAGCCCGAAGAGTGGGTCTCCGTGGCCCGGGGCTCGGCCCGTGTCAGCTCGGCGTCGCTCACCGGCAAACAGATCACGTTGACCTATGTTGAGCCAGGCACCTGGTTTGGCGACGTGGGCCTGTTCGATGACGACAGCCGCACCCATGACGTCTACGCCCATGGCGAGACCACGCTGGTCTGCGTCAGCAAGGCAGATTTTCAACGCATCCTGCAGACCCATGTGGAGTTCTACCAGGCGCTGGCGCGCATGCATGCGCGCCGCATCCGCAGCCTCTACGGCATGGTGGAAGACCTCAACACGCTGCCGCTGCGCGCACGCCTGGCCAAGCAGCTGCTGCACCTCTCGCGCAGCTATGGCGTGCCCGGCAAGGAAAGCAGCGAAACCCGCATCGGCCTGCAACTGGCCCAGGAAGAGCTGGCCCAGCTGCTGGGCGCCTCGCGCCAGCGGGTGAACCAAGAGCTCAAGTCGATGGAACGCGAGTCTTCGATCCGCATCGAGCCCTCGGGCCTGACGGTGCGTGACAGCAATGCGCTGCGCCGCATTGCGGCGTCGGAATAAGTTCGCGCCAGCTACTCGGCACGGGCCCACCCGCTGCGCATTGCGGTGGGCCCGTGCCGAACGGCATGTCTAGAAAACGCCGTAGCGGTAGGCCATATACAAAGCGGCCAGCACACCGACAACCGCCAGAATGCGCATGATGCGTCCCATCGCTCGCTCTCCCCTATTTGTATTGCTAAAAGGGCTCAGCCCCGGCCCAGCGCCATCGCGACACCCCGGTTGGCCAGCGCGTCTGCCCGCTCATTGCCCGGGTCACCCGCGTGGCCCTTGACCCAGTGCCAGGTGATGCGGTGCTCGCCGCCATGCACCAACGCATCGAGGCGCTGCCAGAGGTCCACATTCTTGACGGGCTCCTTGCTCGCCGTGCGCCAACCCTTGGCCTTCCAGCCGGTGATCCATTCGGTGATGCCCTTGCGGACATATTGGCTGTCCAGGTACAGCTGCACGTCGCAGGGGCGCTTCAAGGCTTCGAGCGCCTGGATCACCGCCATCAGCTCCATGCGGTTGTTGGTGGTACCCAGTTCACCCCCGAACAGCTCCTTCTGCGCTGTGCCAGCGCTCAGCAAAGCGCCCCAGCCGCCTGGGCCAGGGTTGCCCTTGCAGGCACCGTCCGTATAAATCACCACTTGGTTCACACCCACTCCTTGGCACACAGCCACGATTACAGGGGGCCACTATAAGCGCATTTGCAACCCCTCTGCAGCCTGATTGCAGGGCTGTGGCAGCCCCCGTTCAAACCGTGGGCGTACCCGCCGGGGGGTTGTGCGCGGACGCTCCATCGCCGCGGCGATGGGTTTCCGTGAGCCCTTCGCGCACGGCCACCGCTGGTCGGGCTGCCGGGCTGGGGACCGCAGGCTTCCAAGGCACTGGCAGCTTGCGCACACCCGCGACCTTTTTGACCGCTTCGACAAAATACACGCCGCCGAGTATCGGCCAAGCCGTTGGCCCCAAACGGTCCATCCATTCCCAACGCGCCAGCCAGGCATCACTGCGCATCGCGGGCCGGAAACAGCCAAAGCTGGCGCTTTGCAGCTCCAGATCCAACAGCTTGAGCCAGTCACGCAAGCGGCCATAACCGATCAGGTTGTGGTCATCGGGCATCGGCGGCAGCTTCTGCAAACCGGGAATGCGGCGGCTCCAGGTGTGCATGCCCCAGAGACTGGCCGGGTTGATGCCGCTGATCAGCACGCGGCCCTCGGGCACCATCACACGGGCCACCTCGCGCAACACCGCATGCGGGTCGGCACTGAGCTCGAGCGTATGGGGCAGCAGCACCAGGTCCAAGGTATCGGCGCCAAACGGCAGCGCATGGGCATCACACAGCAAGCCGGCCGTCACGGCCTCAGCGGGCGTTGCAGGCAGGCCCACATCACTTTGTAAAGGCGGCGCAAAGCGCTTTACATCTGCCAGTCTGCTCTGCTGCCACTGCGCCATCTGTTCGTTCGACTCCAGCGCGAGCCAGCGGTGGGGCGTGCGATTGTTGCGCAGCCCCTGCAGCGGGAAAAGTCCCATCTGCAGGCTATGGAAGCCAAAAATATCGGCCACCGCATCGTCGTAACATGTTTGCTCCCAGGACAGCATGTAGCTGCCCAGCGGCGTCTGCCACCAATTTTGCGTGCCTATAATTTGGTCATTCATGCATCTGTTACCTCTGCCCGCTTTCAACGACAACTACATCTGGCTGCTGCACAACGGACAGCACGCGCTGGTCGTCGACCCAGGCCAGGCTGCGCCCGCGCTTGCGGCGCTGCGCCGCCTTGGTCTGCAGCTGCAAGCCATTGTAGTGACCCACCACCACGGCGACCACACCGGCGGCGTGGCCGAGCTGCGCGAGGCCACCGGCGCCCGGGTCTACGGCCCCGCGACCGAAGACATCCCCCAGCCCTGCGAGCCCCTGCGGGGCGGCGATGGGCTGGCGCTGCTGGGCCTGCAGTGGCAGGTGATCGATGTGCCCGGCCATACCGCCGGGCATATTGCCTATTACTGCGCCGATGTGGCCGGACAACCGGTGCTGTTCTGTGGCGATACCTTGTTCTCAGGCGGCTGCGGCCGCCTTTTTGAAGGCACGCCTGCGCAGATGCATGCCTCGCTGTCGGCACTGGCTGCGCTGCCCGCCGATACGCAGGTCTGCGCTGCCCATGAGTACACACTCTCCAACCTGCGCTTTGCGCAGGCGGTTGAGCCCGACAACCAGGACGTCGCCCGCTATCTGGCGCACTGCGAGCAGTTGCGTGAACGCGGCGAGCCGACCCTGCCGGCGCAGCTTGGCAACGAGCTGCGCATCAACCCATTCCTGCGCAGCAGCCTGGCCCCTGTGGCCCGCGCTGCCCAGCAGTTCGATCCCTCCACCCCTAGCAGCGACCCGGTCGCCGTTTTTGCCGCGCTGCGTCGCTGGAAGAACCAATTTTGATGAAGCATCTGTACCTGTGGAGCCTGAGCGCCCTACTCGCCCTGACCGGCTGCGCCACCACCGAGACCGGCGGCCCGAATACCCCGGCAGCAGGTGACACCCCGAAGACCAGTTCGGCGCCGCACACCCCCAGCTACCCCAGCGGCCCCCTCAGCCCCATCAGTGCGGCCAACCTCCAAGGCAATGGCGCCGTCACCAGCCTGGCGGTGCCGGAAGATCTCTGGGATCGCATCCGGCGCGGCTTTGCGATGCCCGATCTGGAAAACGACCTGGTCAGCAACCAGGAGCAGTGGTACGCCAGCCGCCCCGATTACATCCAGCGCATGACCGCGCGCTCGTCCAAGTACATGTTCCACATCGTCGAGGAACTGGAGCGCCGGGGCATGCCGACCGAGCTGGCACTGCTGCCCTACATCGAGAGTGCCTACAACCCGCAGGCAGTCTCCAGTGCCAAGGCGGCCGGCATGTGGCAGTTCATGCCCGCCACCGGCACCTATTTCGATCTGAAGCAGAACATGTTCCGCGACGACCGGCGCGATGTGCTGGCCTCGACCCGCGCAGCGCTGGACTACCTGCAAAAGCTCTACAACATGTTTGGCGACTGGCACCTGGCACTGGCAGCCTACAACTGGGGGGAAGGCAGCGTGGGCCGCGCGCTAGCGCGCAACCAGAAGCAAGGTCTGGGGGGTACCTACACCGACCTGAGCATGCCCGACGAGACACGCAACTACGTCCCCAAGCTGCAGGCGGTCAAGAACATCATCGCCCATCCCGAGCGCTTCCAGGCTGAGTTGCCGCTGATCGAGAACCACCCCTACTTCCAGGCCGTGACCCTGGACCGCGACATCGACACCGCCCAGGTGGCCGAGATGGCTGGCGTCACGATGGATGAGCTCAAGTCGCTCAACCCCTCGTTCAACCGCCCCGTGATCTTCAAGGCAGGCACACCGCAGGTGCTGCTGCCCTGGGACAATGCGAATGTCTTCCGCCGCAACCTGCAGGCGCATGAAAAAGGCCAGTACGCGAGCTGGACCGTCTGGACCGTGCCCAGCACGATGACGGTGGCCACTGCCGCCGGCATGGTCGGCATGAGCGAGAACGACCTGCGCGCGGTCAACAACATTCCGCCACGCATGATGGTCAAGGGCGGCTCGGCGCTGATGGTGCCGCGCTCGGCCGCCGTCAAGCAGGATGTCTCCAGCCACCTCGCCGACAACGCCCACATCGCGCTGACCCCGGAAGTCGTCACCCGCCGCACGACCGTCAAGGCGCGCAAGGGCGATACCGTCGCCCGCGTGGCCCAGCGCTACCGGGTCACCGCCGCACAGGTCGCCGATTGGAATGATGTCGGCGTCAAGAGCGCCTTCAAGGTGGGCCACCAGGTCGTGCTGTACATTCCCGTGCGCGTAGGTGCTGCACCGGCAGCACGCGGCGGCCAGGCTGCGCGCGGCAGCCGCAGCAGCACGGCCAAACGGCCGGCGGTGCGCCAGACAGCGACCCAGAAGGCCCCCTCCAAGCGCAGCACCAGCACCACGAAGAAAAAGCGCTGAGCAAGCCCCTAAAGCCCCACCACAAGACGCTCCCTGGAGCGTCTTTTTTTATGCGCACAGACTCTGCGGACAAAGGCCTGGCACTATGCTGGGTGCAACACCGAGGAGACCGCATGCGCGAAGGATTGGAAAAACTGCTGGCCAAGGGACAGGACAGCGCTGTTCTGCGCTTTGGCCTGGGCCAGGCCTGCTTGAAGGAAGAGGACTATGCGGCCGCAGCGCTGCACCTGGCGCAGGCCGTCAAGCAGAATCCGCAGTACTCCGCCGCCTGGAAGCTGCTGGGCAAGGCCCAACTGGAGTCGGGTGCAGCGGATGCCATTGCGCAAGCCCAGGCCAGCTGGCAGCAAGGCCTGCAGGTGGCAGAGCAGCACGGGGACACGCAGACGTTCAAGGAGATCACGGTGTTCCTCAAACGCCTGCACAAAGCCGCTGGCGGAGCTGCTTGAGCGGCGCTGATCGCCGATAAAAAAGGCAAGGCCTGGAAGGCGCTTGCCGTTTCTGGATGGCAGCTGGCCAGCAACTGCCAGCTGCCGATGATCAGTTGTCCAGCTTGGGGTCCAGCGCATCGCGCAGGCCATCGCCCAGCAGGTTGAAGGCCAGCACCGTCACAAAGATCGCCAGGCTCGGGAACAGGGCCACATGCGGGGCATTGAGCATGTCACTGCGCGCCTCGTTCAGCATGGCGCCCCACTCCGGCGTCGGCGGCTGCGCGCCCATGCCCAGAAAGGACAGGCTGGCAGCGGTGATGATCGAGGTGCCGATACGCATCGTCAGGTAGACCACCACGGAAGACACGGTGCCCGGCAGCAGGTGGCGCAGCATGATGACCCGGTCGGGCGCGCCGATGGAGCGCACCGCCTCGATGTAGGTCTGCTGCTTGAGCGCCAGTACATTGCCGCGCACCAGGCGGGCAAAGGCCGGCACGCTGAACACGGCCACCGCCATGATCACATTGATCATGCCGTTGCCCAGAATGGCGACAATGCCGATGGCCAGCAAGATGCCAGGGAAGGCAAACAGCACATCGGACATGCGCATCACGCAGCGGTCCCACCAGCCCTCGTAGTAGCCGGCCAGCAGGCCCAGGATCGCACCGATCACCGCGCCGATGGCCACCGACACAAAGCCGGCCGCCAGCGAGATGCGCGCACCCACGAGGATGCGGCTGAAGATGTCACGGCCCAGCGAATCGACGCCAAACCAGTGCTTGGCGGTGGGGGGTGAGTTCAGCGCGTCGTAGTCAAAAAAGTTCTCGGCATCATAGGGCACGATCCACGGTGCCAGGATGGCCACCAGCACCAGTGCGATGATGAAGACGCCAGCGAACAAGGCCAGCTTCTGGCGCTTGAACTTGCGCCAGAACTCGGCCATCGGCGTGCGCATGCGCGTCGATGCGGCCAGGTTGGCAGGCAGAGACGGCGTGGCAACGCTGGCGGCCGGGACGGTGGTGGCCGCCGCCACAGCGCGGTCGGCAGATTCAGGAGCGTTCGGAGTATTCATGGCCAAAGCACCTGCTTAGCGGTAACGGATGGTGGGGTTGATCCAGGCATAGAGCAGATCGACCACCAGATTGATCAGGATGAATTCCAGCGAGAACAGCAGCACGAGGGCCTGGATGATCGGGTAGTCGCGCATCTCGACCGCATCGACCAGCAAGCGGCCCATGCCCGGCCAGTTGAACACCACCTCGACAACGATGGAGCCGCCCAGCAGGAAGCCGAACTGCAGGCCCATCATCGTCACCACCGGAATCATCGCATTGCGCAGGCCATGCTTGATGACGACCACGGTCTCCTTCAAGCCCTTGGCGCGCGCGGTGCGCACATAGTCCTCTTTGAGGATGTCGATGAAGGAGCTGCGGGTAAAGCGCGCCATCACCGCGGCCACAGCCGCACCCAGGGTCAGCGACGGCAGCACATAGTGCTTCCAGCTGTCGGCGCCCACGGTGGGCAGCCAGCCGAGCTTGACCGAGAAATACTGCATCAGCAGCATGCCCAGCGCAAACGACGGGAACGAGATGCCCGACACCGCCAGGGTCATGCCCAGGCGATCGGGCCACTGGTTGCGCCAGACGGCCGAGACAATGCCCAGGAACATGCCCAGCACCACCGACCAAGCCATCGCCACGACGGTGAGCCAGAAGGTCGGGCCAAAGCGCTCGGCAATCTCTTGCGAGACCGGGCGCTTGGTCCGGATGGATTTTCCAAAATCGCCCTGCAACGCATTGCTGAAGAAACGGACGAACTGCTGGTGCAGGGGCAGGTCCAGCCCCAGGTCCTTGCGGACCAGTTCGATCGTCTCCGGGCCGGCTTCTGGGCCAGCCGCCAGGCGCGCGGGGTCACCGGGCAGCATGTGCACAAAACCAAAGACCAGCACCGCCACGATGAGCAGTGTCGGTATCAGCCCGAGCAAGCGTTTGAGCAGGTAGCGATACATGGATTACTTCAGGTCGACATCGGTGAAATTGAAGTTGCCGTCCGGGATCACGTAAAAGCCCGACAGCTTCTTGGACTTGGCAGACACCAATTGCTCGGTGTTCAGGAAAATCCAGGGCGCGTCCTTCCAGATCTTTTGCTGTGCATCGGCATAGATCTTGCCGCGCTCGGCCGCATCGGTGGTCACCAGCGCCTTGGCAATGCCGGCATTGACTTCGGCGTTGTTGTAGTACGCAGTGTTGAAGCCGCGTGGAGGCTGGCTCTCACCGGCCAGCAGTGGGCGCATCGCCCAGTCGGCTTCGCCGGTGGACGAGGACCAGCCCACGTAGTACATGCGCACGGCGGCCTTGCTCGCATCCTGCACCGATTCCACTTCCGCCACGCGCTGGCCTGCTTCCAATGCGCGCACGGTCACCTTCACTCCCACCTGGGCCAGTTGCTGTTGGGCAAACTGGATGACCTTTTGGGCCGTCGAGTGGTTGTAGGCCGACCACAAGGTGCTCTCAAAGCCGTTGGGGTAACCGGCTTCCTTCAGCAAGGCCTTGGCCTTGGCAGGATCGTAGGGCCAGGGACCTAGCTTGGTGGCAAATTCCACACCCTTGGGCAGCACGCCTTCGGAGGGGATGGCGTAGCCGGCAAACGCCACCTTGGCCAGTGCTTCCTTGTTGATCGCGTAGTTCAGCGCCTCACGCACCTTGGGGTTGTCGAAAGGCTTTTGCGTGGTGTTCAGCGAGATGTAGCGCGCAATGATCGAAGGCGCCACGACAATGTCAAGGTTGGCATTTTTCTTGAGGTTTTCAACTGCTTCGGGCGGCACGCTGAAGGCGAACTGTGCCTCACCGGTCTGCATCATCGACGAGCGGGTGTTGTTGTCCACCACGGGGCGCCAGGTGATCGAATCCACCTTGGGCAGGCCGGACTGCCAGTAGCCATCAAACTTGCTGACCTTGACATAGTCCGAGGGCTTCCACTCGACGAACTTGAAGGGGCCGGTGCCCACGGGATGCTGCGCAATGTCCTTGCCATACTGCTTGAGCGCAGCGGGCGAGATGATCACGCCCGAGGGGTGGGCGAGCGAGTTGACGAAAGGCGCAAACTGTTCCTTGAGCGTGAACTTGACCGTGTGCTCGTCCACCGCCTCGGTCTTGGCAATGTTCTTGTACAGGTTGTAGCGCTTGAGCTTGTTGTCCGGGTTGGTCACGCGGTCAAAGTTGGCCTTCACCGCTTCGGCGTTGAAAGGGGTGCCGTCATGGAACTTCACGCCGCTGCGCAGCTTGAAGGTGTAGACCAGGCCGTCCTTGCTCACGTCGTAGCCGGTGGCCAGCACCGGGATCATCTTCATGTCCTTGTCGAAGCTGTACAAGCCTTCGTAGAAGGACTTGGCCATCGCTTGCGACAGGGTGTCATTGGCGTCATAGGGGTCCGTCGTCGTGAAAGACGAGTACACCGCCACCGTCACATCCTTGGCGGCAAACGCCGGCAAAGCCGAGCCCGCCAGCAGCATGGCTGCGGCGATCGAAGTCAAACGTCGTTGCATATCAACTCTCCTCTTCAGGTTTTGCATCGGCTGGCCCACCACGGCGGCGACCAGACCCACTACATTCTTGGCATTACGCACCTTGGCACACTGCGCAGGCTCACGCCGGCTGCAGATCCTGCACTTCACCCGCTGGCACCGCAGGCTGGGGCATCTCCTGCGCCACCCAGTGGCCCGGGCCCACCTCGCGCATCGGCAGCACGCGTGGCGGGTCATCCACGCCACGCACGGGGCTGGGGATCTCGGCCACATTCAAGGTGTGCTTGCGGCGCTGCGTCGGGTCGGCAATCGGCACGGCCGCCATCAGGCGCTTGGTATAGGGGTGCTGCGGGTTCTCGAACACCGCGCGGCGCGGGCCGATCTCGACGATCTGGCCCAGGTACATGACGGCCACGCGGTGGCTGACCCTCTCGACCACGGCCATGTCATGCGAGATGAACAGAAAGGCAATGCCAAACTCCTGCTGCAGGTCCATCATCAGGTTGATGATCTGCGCGCGGATCGACACATCAAGGGCCGAGACGGCCTCGTCGGCAATCACCACCTTGGGGTTCAGCGCCAGTGCACGGGCAATCGCAATGCGCTGGCGCTGGCCACCCGAGAACTCATGCGGGTAGCGGTTGGCAGCAGCCGGTGGCAGGCCCACCTTCTCCAGCAGCCACTCCACCTTTTTCTCGGCCTGCTCGCGCGGCAGCAGCTTGTGGATCAGCATGGGCTCCAGAATGCTGTAGCCCACGGTCAGCCGAGGGTCGAGCGAGGCAAACGGGTCCTGGAAAATGAACTGGATATCACGGCGCAGCGCTTGCAGTTGCGCGCCCTGCAGCTTGGCAATATCGCGCCCGGCCACCTGCACATCGCCGGATTGGAAATCGATCAAACGGGCCAGCGCGCGGCCCGTGGTGGACTTGCCGCAACCGGATTCGCCGACCACCGCCAGGGTCTCGCCCGGCTGCAGGCTCAGGCTCACCTGCTCGACCGCGTAGACCTGGCGCTTGACACCGCCAAACAGGCCTTCCTTGATCGGGAAACGCGTGACCAGCTTGTTGACCTGCAGCACCGGCTCGCCCGCCTGCACGGTCGATGGCTGGGGCGCGGGCGCCTCGGCCTGCGTGCTCTGGCCCAGCAGGCTGAAGCGCTCGGGCAGATCCTTGCCGCGCATGGCGCCCAGCTGCGGCACGGCGGCCAGCAGGTTGCGGGTGTAGGTCTGCTGCGGGTTGGCAAACAGCTGCACACAGTCCTGCTCTTCCACCTTGTCGCCGCGGTACATCACCAGCACGCGGTCAGCCACCTCGGCGACCACGCCCATGTCGTGGGTGATGAAGATCACGCCCATCGACATCTCGCGCTGCAGCTCCTGCACCAGCGCCAGAATCTGGGCCTGGATGGTCACATCCAGCGCCGTCGTCGGTTCATCGGCAATCAGCAGCGAGGGCTTGCACGACAGCGCCATCGCAATCATCACGCGCTGGCGCATGCCGCCCGACAGCTGGTGCGGGTGGCGCGTGAGCACATTGCGCGCCTCCGGAATGCGCACCAGCTCCATCATGCGCAGCGCCTCGGCCAGGGCGGCGCTGTTGGACTTGCCCTGGTGCAAACGAATCGATTCGGCAATCTGCTCACCGACGGTGAACACCGGGTTCAGCGAGGTCATCGGTTCCTGGAACACCATCGCCATATCGGCCCCGCGCACCTGGCGCATCTGCGCTGGCGTGGCCTTGGCCAGGTCGATCGTGCCGGCATGGCGGCCGCGCAGCAGCATCGAGCCGCTGTCGATCTGGCCGCCACCGGTTTCCACCAGCCGCATCAGCGCCAGCGATGTGACCGACTTGCCCGAGCCCGACTCGCCCACCACCGCGAGGGTCTGGCCGGCATAGACATCGAGGTTCAGGTTCTTGACCACCTGCACCCGCCCCTGCTCGATCTTGAAGCTCACGGACAGATCCCGCACCTGCAAAACGGGCGGCGTCAGGTCATCGTGCACGGGAGTAGAACTGGGGTTGGACATAGGTAGATGGGGCAGTGCGGGACTTCGGAAAGAAGGCACGAGCCGTAATGCAGGACAGGCACCCGGGTTGGGACAAATCCTTGAGAAAAATCCCCGTGATAGCAAGAACACTGGGGCTTACACATTCACCTGGGTGACAGTGCTAGCAATTGTAGAAAGCCGGGGATGGGGTTTGGATGCAAAACCTCCTATGGTTTTCACCTACGCAATATCCGCAGTAGTGCGCACCACCGCATTGCGTGGCTTGCCCGTTGCAGGCAAGCCACTTCACCAGGGCCGGGGTCGGGTATAGCTGCTGCCCCCTGGCTCAGCGATGCGCCATCAGGCCGGCGCCAACGCGTCGTTGGCATAAATGGCCACCAGCGCCTCGCCGTCGATGCCGATCTGCCCCCGGTACATGCCTTCGGAGTTGAAGCACAGCGAGACCTCCCCGTCGGCGCCCACCGCAATCAGGCCGCCATCGCCACCCAGCGGGGGCAGCACGCGGTGGATGACCTCGGCCGTCGCCTCGGCCACCGACTCACCCAGCAGTTCGATGCGCGCTGCCACAGTGTGGGCGGCCGAGCCCCGGATGAAGGCCTCGCCCACGCCCGTGCAGGAGACGGCCACCACGCCATGCTTGGCATAGGTGCCCGCGCCCACCAGGGGCGAGTCGCCGACACGGCCGGGCTTCTTGTTGGTCAGACCGCCGGTCGAGGTGGCAGCGGCCAGCTGGCCCTGCACATCCAGCACCACCGCGCCGACGGTGCCCATCTTCTTGCGCTCATCCAGCGGCGCTGCCTGGGTCTGGCTTTGGGCGGTGTGGTCCAGCGCCACCTGCTCGCGGCCCGATGCCAGCGCCGCCGCCTGCACGGTACGCAGCTGGGTCAGGCGCTGCTCGGTCGAGAACCAGTCGCGCGCCACCATCTCGCAGCCCTGGGCCTGGGCAAAGCGCTCGGCGGCCTCGCCAATCATGAACACCGGACCGCCCGCCTCCATCAATGCCAAAGCCGCACGCACCGGGTTGCGCACGGTGCTGACACCGGCCAGCGATCCGCAGGCCAGATCGCGCCCGCGCATCACACAGGCATCCATCTCATGCGTGGCATCGGCCGTGAACACGGCGCCGCGCCCGGCGTTGAACAGGGGGCATTCCTCGAGCAGGCGCACGGCCTCCACGGCCACTTCTTCGGCAGGCGCGCCTGCAGCCAGTTTTTGCTGCGCGCCTTGCAGCACATCGCGCAAGGCGTCGCGGTAGGCCTGCTGTTGCGCAGGGGTGATGGAGGCACGGGTGATGGTGCCGGCGCCGCCATGGATGGCGATCACAGGACGGAAGGTGGTGGAGGTCGTCATAGTTGTAGGGCCGGCCGCCTCTTGCGCTGCCAGCCGGTTCCAGGTGAATCAATCAGGAAGAAAGCAGCGGCAGCAGTGCCGCCATGAAAGCCTCGGGCTGCTCGTACTGCACCCAATGGCCGCTGTCCGGCAACCGCACAAAGGCCTGCAGATGGGGGGTGACCGCACGGTATTGGTGCTCCAGCGCGGGCATATAGCTTTTGTACAGGGCGTCATAAGCGCCATAGATCGCAGCGACCGGGCAGGCGATCTGCGGCAGCGACTGCGCCAGGATATCGGTGTTGGCCAGGCGCCGGCGCGGCAGGCGATCGCGCAGCACATTGTGCTGGTGCAAGGCCAGCGCCTGGCCGTCGATCTTCGCAGCATCCCAGAGCATCAGCGCGCCCAGGTTGTAGCGGTGCATCTCCAGCTGCTCGGCCGGGTCGCTCAGATGGCGCCAGCCCTTCAAGCTGAACTGCTTCTCCGGCACGACACCCATCGCCGGAGCACCGACCAGCACCAGGCGCTCGGCCGCCTGCGGGTAGGCGGCGGTTAGCATGGCCGCCGTCATGCCGCCAAACGAGAAACCCATCAACTGGCAAGGCAGCAGATCCAGCTGCGCCATGCCGGCATGCAAAGGCGCCAGCATCGCATCGGCATCGGCGCCCAGCGCTGGCGGGTCGGAATCGCCGAAACCCGGCAGATCGGGCAGCCAGAGCTCGTAGCCTTGGGCAAGCAGCGCATCGATATTGCGGATCCAGTGGGTCCAGCTGCCGCTGCCGCCATGCAGCATCACCAGGGGCAGCCTGCCAGGGCGGCGCTCGCCCCAGGTATGCCAGACCAGGGTCCGGCCTTCAAAAATCGTGGTGTGCCGTGTGGCCTGGGCCAGCAAACGCTGGTACAGCGCCGGCAAGGGCAGCAAGCCCGCCGCGCTGGTGTCTGGAACATCCGACATCGCAACCTTCAGGCCGCAGGTGCGAGCAGCACCTGGGCTACCGCATCGATCGCAATGCTGTAGCCCTGCACGCCCAGGCCACAGATGACTGCCTTGGCGACGGGGGCGATATAAGAATGGTGGCGGAAGGACTCACGGGCATGCACATTGCTGATGTGCAGCTCGATCACCGGCAGCGCGGCCCCCTTGATCGCATCCATCAGGGCCACGCTGGTGTGGGTATAGGCGGCGGCATTGAGCACCACGCCGGCCAGTTGGCCTTCGCGCTGCAGCCGGCCCGCCTCGTGCAGCCAGTCGATCAGCGCGCCCTCATGGTTGCTCTGGTGAAAACGCAAGGCCAGCTGGTTGCGCGCGGCCGCCTGGGCGCAGAGCTGCTCGACGTCGGCCAAGGTGTGGGCACCATAGATGGCGGGCTCGCGCAGACCCAACAGGTTCAGGTTCGGGCCGTTCAGTACAAAAACAGTTTTCATCTCAGCTTCCACAACGGACAACAGCTGTGGATTATCCGAGCATTCCAACCGTTGCTGCATCAGCCAAGCGACAGCCGAGCGGCTGGCGCGCTGCCAGGCGCGCATAAAAAAGCCCTGGCGGGCCAGGGCGTGGTTGCTAGCGCAGCGCGGCTGCTCAATAGCGGTAGTAATCGCGGTCGTGGCGATGGTGGCGGTGGTAGCGGCCGGGAGGTGGGCCGTAATACACCGGCGCCGGGCGGTAGACCGGTGCGGGGCGGTAGACCACGGCGGGAGGTGGAGGTGCCACATAGACCGGCTGGGGCGCATACACAGGGGGCGGTGCCACATACACCGGCTGCGGTGCATACACCGGCGCAGGAGCGACATACACCGGGGCTGGCACATTGATACCCACCGACCAGGACACCCGGCTGGCATGGGCGCCAGCGCTCATCAGCGCCAAGCCAGTCAGCACAGCGGCAGCGGCCCAGCGAGAGCCTTGTTTCAGCATCGAGTTGCGCATATTGATCTCCTTGCGAGAATCCCTGAAAAATGTCATTGAACTTTCAACGCGGCAAGCAGGCAGAAAGATACCAAACGCTCTGCAAATTATGGTTTCAAGACCAGCTATCCTGTTGCAAAGCGTAAATGACATGCCTGATGCAGGGTCAGAGCCCCATAAACCGCAATCCGTTCCAGCCATCAGGGTACTCCCTTAGAATACACCTCTATGAATGCACCTGCCCCGAGCGCTTCGCACAACGGTAGTGACGAAGTGGTCAAACCCACCAATTTCCTGCGACAAATCATCGAGGCCGACCTCGACAAAGGCAGCTATGCCCAGCGCCACTGGGGTGGCTCGCCTGGCGATGCCCAGCACCACCAGCAAGGCCCCGTCGACCAGGCCAAGATCCGCACCCGCTTCCCGCCCGAGCCCAACGGCTACCTGCATGTGGGCCATGCCAAGGCCATTTGCCTGAACTTTGGTCTCGCGCGCGACTTCGGCGGCGTCTGCCACCTGCGCTTTGACGACACCAATCCGGAAAAGGAAGACCAGGAGTATGTGGACGGCATCATCGATGCCGTGCGCTGGCTGGGCTTTGACTGGAAGGACCCGAGCGGCGAGCAGAACCTGTACTACGCCAGCAACTACTTCGACTTCATGCACCGCTGCGCGGTCTACCTGATCGAGCAGGGACTGGCCTATGTGGACGAGCAGTCTGCCGAAGAGATGAAGGCCAACCGGGGCGACTTCACGCGCCCGGGCGTCAACAGCCCGTTCCGCGACCGCAGCGTGGCCGAGAACCTGCAACGCTTTGCCGACATGAAGGAGGGCAAGCTGCCCGATGGCGCTGCCGTGCTGCGCGCCAAGATCGACATGACGGCGCCCAACATCAACCTGCGCGATCCTGCGATCTACCGGGTGCGCCATGCCGAGCACCACAACACCGGCAACCAATGGTGCATCTACCCGATGTACACCTTTGCGCACCCGATCGAGGATGCCTACGAGCACATCACTCACTCGATCTGCACGTTGGAGTTCGAGGACCAGCGCCCCTTCTACGACTGGTTGCTGGACCACCTGCGTGCCGGTGGCCTGATCGATGCGCCCCAGCCGCGCCAGTACGAGTTCTCGCGCCTGAACCTGACCTATGTGATCACCAGCAAGCGCAAGCTCAAGCACCTGGTGGACAACCAACTGGTCAGCGGCTGGGACGACCCACGCATGCCCACCGTCGTCGGCCTGCGCCGCCGTGGCTACACCCCCGCGTCCATCCGCAATTTCTGCGAGCGCATCGGTGTCACCAAGGACTACGCCTGGATCGACTACGCCACGTTGGACGGCTGCCTGCGCGAAGACCTGGAAAACCAGGCCCACCGCGCGATGGTGGTGCTGGACCCTGTCAAGCTGGAGCTGAGCAACTGGGCCGAGGTGTTCGGCAGTGCCGACCACCTGGAAGCCTGCAGCCTGCCCGCCCTGCCCCACCCGGCAGAAGGCCAGGTCGCCCCCGAGCGCCACTTCACGCTGGGCCGCGAGGTCTGGATCGAGCGCGAAGACTTTGCCGAAGTGCCTCCCAAGGGCTACAAGCGCCTGTTCCCTGGTAACAAGGTACGCCTCAAGGGCGGCTATGTGATCGAATGCACGGGCTGCGAGAAGGATGCCGATGGCGTGATCACCAAGGTGCTGGCCACCGTGGTGCCCGACACCAAGAGCGGCACGCCTGGTGCGGACAGCGTCAAGGTCAAGGCCGCCATCACCTGGGTGGGCGTGGCCGATGGCGTGCAAGCCGAAGTGCGGCTCTATGACCGCCTGTTCACCGATCCGCAGCCCGATGCCGGCGGCAAGGACTTCCTGGCCCTGCTCAACCCCGAAAGCCTCAAGGTCGTGACCGCCTATGTCGAGCCATCGCTGAAGACGGCGCAGCCCGATGACAAGTTCCAGTTCGAGCGCTTTGGCTACTTTGTGGCCGACCGCCACGACCACCGCAGCGACAAGCCGGTGTTCAACAAGATCACCGGCCTGAAGGATTCCTGGGGCAAGTAAAGGTCAGCGCCCAGCGAGTCGATCCCAACCCGCCCAGCTTGCTGCGGCGGGTTTTTTCATGCGCATCAACTGTCTATGGCATCCGCAGACCCCGCCTGCTTGCGCAGCTCGAACTTCTGGATCTTGCCGGTGCTGGTCTTGGGCAGCTCGCCAAACACCACTGCACGCGGAATCTTGAAGCCAGCCAGGTGCTTTTTGCAGTGGGCCACGATGTCCTCCGCGCTTACCTGCGCGCCAGGCTTGAGCTCGACAAAGGCGCAGGGCGTCTCGCCCCAGCGGGCATCGAGCTTGGCCACCACGGCCGCTGCAAGCACGGCGGGGTGGCGGTAGAGCACGTCCTCGACCTCGATCGACGAGATGTTCTCCCCGCCCGAGATGATGATGTCCTTGCTGCGGTCCTTGATCTTGATATAGCCATCCGGGTCCTGCACCGCCAGGTCACCGGTGTGGAACCAGCCACCGCGAAATGCCTCCTGCGTCGCCTCGGGATTTTTCAGGTAGCCCTTCATCGCGATATTGCCCCGCAGCATGATCTCGCCCATGGTCTGGCCATCCTGCGGCACTGGCGCCAGGGTCTCCGGATCGCGCACCTGCGCATCGCGCTGCAGGTGGTAGCGCACGCCCTGGCGGGCATTGAGGCGGGCACGCTCGCCCACGTCCATGGTCTGCCAGTCGGCCTGCTGCGCGCAGACCATCACCGGGCCATAGACCTCGGTCAGCCCATAGACATGGGTCAGGTCAAAGCCCAGTTGCTCCATGCCCTCGATCATCGCTGCCGGCGGCGCAGCGCCCGCCACCATGCATTTGACGCCGGCAGGCACGCCCTCCTTCAACGCCGCAGGCGCGTTGACCAGCAGGCTGTGCACAATCGGCGCGCCGCAGTAGTGGCTGACGCCATGCTGCTTGATCGCCGCAAAAATGGCCTGCGCATCAACCCGGCGCAGGCAGACATTGACGCTGGCGCGCAGCGCCACCGTCCAGGGAAAGCACCAGCCATTGCAGTGGAACATCGGCAAGGTCCACAGGTACACCGCGAACTTGGGCATGTCCCATTCCAGCACGTTGCTGATGGCATTCACGGCCGCGCCCCGGTGGTGGTAGACAACGCCCTTGGGGTTGCCGGTGGTGCCACTGGTGTAGTTCAGCGCAATCGCATCCCATTCATCGCCAGGCAGCTGCCAGTCAAAACCGGCATCGCCCTGGGCCAGCAAGGCCTCGTAGCTCAGGCTGCCCAGCCGTTCGCTAGCCTCGCCGTAGAGCGCGTCTTCCACATCCACCAGCAGGATGGGTGTCTGCGATTGGCGCAGCGCCAAGGCCTTGGCCACGACGCTGGCGTATTCCGGGTCGACGATCAGCGCCTTGGCCTCGCCATGGTCCAGCATGAAGGCAATGGTCTGTGGATCGAGCCGGGTGTTGAGCGTATTGAGCACCGCGCCCGCCATCGGCACGCCAAAATGCGCCTCCACCATCGGCGGGGTGTTGGGCAGCATCACCGCCACCGTATCGTTCTTGCCAATGCCATGCTGCTGCAAGGCGCTGGCCAGTTGCCGGCAGCGCGCATAGGTCTGCGCCCAGGTCTGGCGCAGTTCGCCGTGGATGATGGCCAGCCGCTCCGGGTAGACCTCGGCGGTGCGGGCGATGAAGCCCAGCGGTGTCATCGGCGTATGGTTGGCCCCATTGCGGGCGAGCCCGGTGTCAAAAATGCTGCTCATGGCGGTTGGTCTCCTGGGCAGCACTGTGCCACAAGCTGCTGACGCGAAGATTGCGCGCTGTCACGCTTTCGATAGCCGGCAATGGCCACCGACCACGGGCGGATTGGGGTGGCGGCGCGGCAGCGCAGCCCGGCATGCGCGACAATAGCCGGGTGTCCATTCCCCAGTCATTTATCCAGGAGCTGCTGTCCCGCGTCGACGTGGTCGACGTGGTCGGCCGCTATGTGCAGCTGAAAAAAGGCGGCGCCAACCTCATGGGGCTGTGCCCCTTCCATGGCGAGAAATCGCCCTCCTTCAGCGTCAGCCCCTCCAAGCAGTTCTACCACTGCTTTGGCTGCGGCAAAAACGGCAATGCCATCGGTTTTCTGATGGACCATACCGGCATGGGCTTTCGCGAAGCGGTGACCGACCTGGCCCAGAGCGTGGGCCTGCCAGTGCCCGAGGACGATGTATCGCCCCAGCAGCGCGAGCGCGCCGCGCAGGCGCGCGAAAAACAAGCCTCGCTCACCGATCTGCTTGAAAAAGCCGGAGACGCCTACCGCAAGCAGCTGTCGCAATCGCCCAAGGCCATTGCCTACCTCAAGGGCCGGGGCGTCAGCGGCATCACCGCCAAGCGCTTTGGCCTGGGCTATGCGCCCGAGGGCTGGCGCAGCCTGGCCAGTATCTTTCCTGCCTATGACGATGCCAAGCTGGTCGAATGCGGCCTGGTGATCGAATCGGACGATGGCGAAGGCAAACGCTACGACCGCTTTCGGGACCGGGTGATGTTCCCCATCCGCAACATCAAGGGCGAGTGCATCGGCTTTGGCGGCCGGGTGTTTGGCGATGAAAAGCCCAAATACCTGAACTCGCCCGAAACCCCGGTCTTCCACAAGGGGCGCGAACTTTATGGGCTGTTCGAGGCCCGCACGGCCATTCGCGAGCATGGCTATGTGCTGGTGACCGAAGGCTACATGGATGTGGTGGCGCTGGCCCAACTGGGCTTTCCGAATGCGGTCGCCACCTTGGGCACTGCCTGCACGCCTGACCATGTGCACAAGCTGTTCCGCTTTACCGATACCGTCGTCTTCAGCTTTGACGGCGATGCCGCCGGCCGCCGCGCCGCGCGCAAGGCACTGGACGGCGCACTGCCCTATGCCAGCGACACGCGCAGCATCAAGTTTCTGTTTCTACCGGCCGAGCACGACCCGGACAGCTTTGTGCGCGAGTACGGCGCGGACGCCTTTGCCCGCCATGTGCATGACGCCACGCCGCTGTCACGCTTCTTGCTCGAAGCGGCCAGCGAGATGTGTGACCTGGGCCAGGCCGAAGGCCGTGCGCGCATGTCCAGCAACGCGCGCCCGCTGTGGAACCTGCTGCCCGATGGCGCGCTCAAGCGCCAATTGCTGGGCGAGATAGCCGACAAGGCCCAGTTGCCCGCGGCCGAGCTGGAAAATCTGTGGCAAAAGACCACCGCACAAGAGCTGGCACGCCAAAGCGGCGGCAGCCAGGCGGCCGCCAGCAGCGGCCCGCGCCATGCCTCCGCCTGGGATGCCCCGCAGACGGGTGCCGACAGCATGCCTGCCTATGGCGATGCGCCCCCCTGGGGCAGCGACACCACGATGGACCGCTACCCCGGCCAGCGCAACGAGCACTACGGAGAGCCACGCAGCCCCCATGGCGGCGGCAACGGCTACACCAAGCGCAGTGGCGAGTGGCGCCCCGGCCAGGGCGGCCGCAAAGGCGGTTGGCAGCCCCGGCCCGAACCACAGCCGCCAATGCCCAGCGTGGCGGTCACCCGCGAGGACCAGGCCGCCCGCCTGCTGCTGTCGCATATGGCGTTTCTGGAGAACTTCTCACCCGAAGACGCCGCCACCTTGGCCCAGCTGCCGAGCCCCCATGGCCCGCTCTTTGCCTGGGTGGAGCAGCAGTTTCTCGCCCATGGCGCCCAATCCTGGGCGGTACTGCGCGAGCATATGCGCGGTCACCCGGTCGAGGCCTTCGCAACGGTGCTGATGCAAGGCCAGCATGCGCAGATTGACGGCCCGCTCGACGAGATCCGCGCCGAGTTGCGCGACTCCCTCAGCCGCATCGTGCTGGACCAACTCGAAGAGCAAAACCGCCATCTGGTCACCCAGGCTTCCGATCCGCAGGCGCTGCGCCGCTACCAGAGCAACTTCCACCGCATCGGCCTGCTCAAGCGCCAGGTCAACAAGTAAGCCCGGCCCTCCATCGCCGGGAAGGGCCTGCAAAAATATTTAGCCCGATGGCCGTACAGGCCCTTGACATTGGGCAAAAAGGTATAATATTTGACACATCGGCAAGAGCGACAGCAGCACCTCCGGACCGGGCCCGCATGAAGGATCATGCGATTTGCCACCAGCGCAAGTGCCCAAAATACCGCAAGGACTGCATTCCAAATGATCGCCCCCACATCTTGCCTTGAGGCTTAGCGCCTCGTGCAGCCGCGTTGTTCGCCGCACTTGTTGCGATTGACCGCTGCAGTTCCCATGCGCCGGTGATGGCGCTTGCCAGTTTTCTTTGTGTGTTCTCTTTGCTCTGAGGGTGTCCATGCCAGCTACAAAGTCCGCGAAGTCGTCCGTCAAGTCGTCCACCAACACCAGCGCGGCCAAAAGTGCCAAAGCTACAGCAGCCAGCCCTGCCGCCAAACCGGCGGCCAAGCGTGCTACTGCTGCAGCAGGCAAAACCGTAAAAGCCAGTGCTGCGCCCACCCCAGCCAAGGCAGCGACGAAGAAGGTTAGCTCCGTGTCCGAAAAACAACGCCTGTCCCAGGCCGAACTGCTCAAGGCAGCCGATGCCCTGCTCAATGCAGGTGCCCCCAAAAAGCGCGCCGCCAAGAAAAGCGAAGCCGCCGATGAAGAGACCCCGGTGAAGGCCAAGGCCGCCACCAAGACTGCAGCCAAGGCCAAGACGGCCAAGGCCGAAGACGACAAGCCCAAGGCGCCCCGCAAGACGGCTGCCGCCAAGACCAAGGCCAAAGCCAAGGACAAGGGCGATGAAGATATCGACGATACCGATTTCTCGGATATCGAAGAAGACATCGCCGGCGACAGCGAAGAGGTGGTAGAGGCCTCGACCTCCTCCCCTGATGCGCCGACCGAGAAGGTCAAGCCGCTGCGCATGAAGGTCTCCAAGGCCAAGGAACGCGCGTTGATGAAGGAGTTCGGCCTCGACGAAGCCGTTCTGACCGAAGAGGAAATGTCCACCCGCCGTCAGCGCCTGAAGGCCCTGATCAAGCTGGGCAAGACCCGCGGCTACCTGACCAATGCCGAAATCTCCGACCACCTGCCCGACAAGCTGGTCGATGCCGAGACGCTGGAAGTGGTGATCTCCATGTTGAACGACATGGGTGTGGCCGTCTACGAGCAGACGCCCGACGCAGAAACCCTGCTGCTGAACAACACCGGCCAGTCCGCGACCACCGAAGAAGAAGCCGAAGAAGAAGCCGAAGCGGCTTTGTCAACGGTGGATTCCGAGTTCGGCCGCACCACCGACCCGGTCCGCATGTACATGCGTGAAATGGGTACTGTCGAGCTGCTGACCCGCGAAGGCGAAATTGAAATCGCCAAGCGCATCGAAGGCGGCCTGCAGGACATGATGCTGGCCATCAGCGCATCGCCCGCGACCATTGCCGAGATTCTGGCGATGGGCGAAGAGATCCGCGAAGGCAAGGTCGTCATCTCCACCGTGGTGGACGGCTTCTCCGACGCCGACGAAAACGACGACTACGTCGCGGAAGAAGACTTCGACGAGTACGACGAGGAAGACGACGACGACGGCAAGGGCGGCTCCAAGGCGCTGACCAAGAAGCTCGAAGAGCTGAAGAACGAAGCGCTGTCGCGCTTTGCCAAGCTGCAGTCGCTGTTCGAGCAGTTGCACGCCGCCTATGACAAGAGCGGCTACGGCTCGCCCCAGTACACCAAGGTGCAGGACCAGTTGTCGGCCGAGCTGATGACCATCCGCTTTACCGCCAAGACCATTGAAAAGCTCTGCGACATGCTGCGCGAGCAGGTCGACAGCGTGCGCCAGAAAGAGCGTGCACTGCGCAAGATCATTGTCGAGAAATGCGGTCTGCCCCAAGAAAAGTTCATCCAACTGTTCCCGGCCAACTTGCTCAACCTGCAATGGATCGAGAAGGAAGCGCAAGCGGGCAACAGCTGGAGCGCCATCATGGGCCGCAATATCCCGCCGGTGCAGGAGCTGCAGCAGAACCTGATCGACCTGCAGGCCCGCGTCGTCGTGCCGCTCGATGAGCTCAAGCTCATCAACAAGCGCATGAACGATGGTGAGCGCGCCTCGCGCAATGCCAAGAAGGAAATGATCGAGGCCAACTTGCGCCTGGTGATCTCGATTGCCAAGAAGTACACCAACCGGGGTCTGCAGTTCCTCGATCTGATCCAGGAAGGCAACATCGGCCTGATGAAGGCCGTGGACAAGTTCGAATACCGCCGCGGCTACAAGTTCTCGACCTATGCAACCTGGTGGATTCGCCAGGCGATCACGCGCTCCATTGCGGACCAGGCTCGTACCATCCGCATTCCGGTGCACATGATCGAGACCATCAACAAGATGAACCGCATCAGCCGCCAGCACTTGCAGGAGTTCGGCTTCGAGCCGGATGCCTCCATCCTGGCCGAGAAGATGGAGATCCCGGAAGACAAGATCCGCAAGATCATGAAGATCGCCAAAGAGCCGATCTCGATGGAAACGCCGATCGGTGACGATGACGACAGCCACCTGGGTGACTTCATCGAAGACAGCGCCAACACTGCGCCGGTCGATGCCGCGATGCAGGCCGGCCTGCGCGATGTGGTCAAGGACATCCTCGATGGCCTGACCCCCCGCGAAGCCAAGGTGCTGCGCATGCGCTTCGGTATTGAAATGTCCACCGACCACACGTTGGAAGAAGTGGGCAAGCAGTTTGATGTGACGCGCGAGCGCATCCGCCAGATCGAAGCGAAGGCACTGCGCAAGCTCAAGCACCCCAGCCGCTCGGACAAGCTGCGCAGCTTCATCTGAACGTCCTCAAGACCGATCCGGTCTTGTCCGCAAACCCCGCCCCGGCGGGGTTTGCTTTTTTGCACGCCTGCCCACGGCCCGAACGCCGGCATTCGCTTTGCGTCACAATCAGCGCCATGTCCTCCGATCTGCCCCGCGCCGTCCAGCAACTGCCCGCCACCGTGATCACGCCTGAGGCCTCGGTCTCGCGCCTGGATACGGTTGCGGCCGAAGTGCCGGTGGCGCTGGTGTTCAACGGCATCTCGCATGCGGTGATGATGTGCAGCCCCCAGGACCTGGAGGTGTTTGCACTGGGCTTTGCGCTGTCCGAAGGCATCATCGACCAGGTGGCCGACTGCTATGGCATCGAGGTGCAGCCGCTGGCGCCTTGCGGCACGGACCCGGAAGCACCGGGCATCAGCGTGGAGATGCAGATCGCCAGCCGCTGCTTTGTGCGCCTGAAGGAGCGGCGCCGCGCCCTCACCGGCCGCACCGGCTGCGGCATCTGCGGCATTGATACGATGGACGCGCTGGACCTGGTGCCCGAGCCTCTGCCAGCGCTGGCGGATTGGGCCAGCCAGCTGGACCTGACTGCGTTGCAGACGGCATTTTCTCAGCTGCCCGGGCTGCAGCTGCTCAACCAGCAGGCTGGCGCTGTTCATGCGGCTGGCTGGGCCACCCCCGATGGCCAATTGCAGGCCGCACTGGAGGATGTGGGCCGCCACAATGCGTTGGACAAGCTGCTGGGCCACATGGCGCAGCAACAGATGCTGGCCCAACCCGGCTTTGTGGTGATGACCAGCCGTGCCAGCTATGAACTGGTGCGCAAATGCGCCCGCATGGGTCTGCCGGTGCTGGCCACCATCTCTGCCCCCACCAGCCTCGCCATCCAGGTAGCCAACCAGGCCGGCATGCGCCTGTTTGGCCTGTGCCGGGGTCCGCGCATGGTGCGCTACAGCGCCCATTGACCGGCTCGCGCCCCCTGTAGACCAGGGCACGGGCCCGCGCGTGCGGGAGGGCCACTTCTGCGCTGCAGCGCCTTCTGGGCGGCCTTTGCACACTCAAAAACCGTAGCAATTGAACAACACTTAGGATGCCGCCTAGGCCCATTCGGCAGCTGCGCCTATACACCGCCGATGAAGAGCTATTAAACTTGTAGCAGATGTTGCCGCGACGCCGATCGCACCCTCTCAGTGGATTTGCATGCGAAGGCCTGGACCTCGCTCCTCAACACAGCGCAAGGAGACCCTTACATGAGCGCCAAGGAAAACACCGCCATCAACCAGCTCTTCGAGCGGTTGGAATGCCGCTACGCTTTGCGTGTGCTCTGGGCCTTGCGTGACGGGCATCCCCAGACCTTCCGCTTGCTGCAGGACAGTGTGGGCGGCATTACGCCCAACACGCTCAACACCCGCATCAAGGAGTTGCGCGAGGCCGGTTTCCTCGACCACAACAGCGATGGCTACACGGTCACCCCCTCCGGCCAGGACCTGCTCAAGCGCCTGTCCGATGTGCAGGCCTTTGCGACTCGCTGGGTGGCAGCCCAGACCAAGAAGTAAATTCCCGCGCACCGAAGCCATTTTTGTCCTGCAGAGCCCGCCTTGTGCGGGCTCTGCGTTTGTGGGCGGGTATGATCGCAGCTGGTAGCAAAGCACTCACAAAGGAATCACATGACCACCGTCACCACCCCATCCGGCCTGCAGTACGAAGACACGGAAGTTGGCACCGGCGCCGAAGCGGCCAAGGGCAAGCAAGTCACCGTGCACTACACCGGCTGGCTCTACAACAATGGTGAGCAAGGCGCCAAGTTCGACTCCAGCAAGGACCGCAACGACCCCTTCGTGTTCCCGCTGGGCGCCGGCATGGTCATCAAGGGCTGGGACGAAGGCGTGCAAAGCATGAAGGTGGGCGGCAAGCGCACCCTGATCATCCCTGCGGAGCTGGGCTATGGTGCACGCGGCGCAGGCGGCGTGATTCCTCCAAACGCCACGCTCAAGTTCGACGTGGAACTGCTGAAGGTCTAAGACCCACATGCCTGCGGGCCTCTGAACCACCCCCATAAGAACTGCACATGGCGCCCAGCCTGTGCAGTTTTTTTCATGTCCGGGCCAGCCTGGCCTGCGCTATGGGGCGCGGGGCAAGGACTGCCGGGTGCAGCAGCTGACCGCCCAGGTCACGAAGATGCCCAGCGGCACACCAAACACCGCTGCCAATGTGGGCTGAATGCCCCACCACAGATGCGCAGAGGCCTGGGCGCCGGGCACCAGGCTGGTGATCGGCATGTTGACGACCATGTAGTACAGCGTAATTCCCAGGCCGGCCGCCATGCCGCACACGGCCCCGCGCCGCGTGGCACCGCGCCAGTACAGGCCCAGCAGCATGGCCGGCACAAAGGCGGCAGCGGCAATCGAGAATGAAGCGGACACCAGCACCAGAATGCCCGAGCTGCGCACCGACGCCACTGCGGCCGCAGCGAGCGCCACCATCAGCAACGTGAACTTGGACAGAATCACGCGCTGCTGCGGCGTGACCGACTTGCCGCGCTCGACCAGGTAGAGGTCACGCACCAGCGCGTTGCTGATGGTCAGCAGCAGGCCATCGGCGGTGGACAGCGCAGCGGCCAGCCCGCCGGCCGCCACCAGGCCCGAGACCACAAAGGGCAGGCCCCCCAACTCCGGCGTGGCCAGCATGATCAGGTCCGCACCAAGGTGGATTTCGCCCCATTGCACAATGCCATCGCCATTCGCATCCTCGATCGACAGCAAGGCATTGTCCATCCGCGTCCACTGCGCGATCCAGGCCGGCAACGCATCGAAATGGCTACCGACCAGGCTTTGCATCACCTCCAGCTTGACCAGCGCAGCGAGCGCCGGCGCACTGGTGTAGAGCAGCACCACGAAGAACAAGGTCCAGACCACCGAGCTGCGCGCAGCCGCCGGACTGGGCAGGGTGTAGAAGCGGGTGAGCAGATGCGGCAGACCGGCCGTGCCCAGCATCAGGCAGAACATCAGCGCCATGAAGTTACGGCGCGACAGACTCTCCTGCTCCTGCGCGCTCTGTTCGGTGCCCAGCATCGGCGCATAGGGCAAGGTGTGCTGCGGCATGCCGCCCAGCGGCTGGGCACGGGCATAGTTCTCGCGCATGGCTGCCGTCCACAGCTCACGGGCGCTGCCCACGTCCTGCGGCAAGGCGGCCAGCTCGCGTCCTGCGGCCAGCACCTGGCTCAGGTCCGCATTGCTGATGCGCAACTGCTGCACTTTCTCGTGCAGGCGCGTGCGCTCCGCCTCCAGCGCAGCGGGGATGTTGCGCAGCCGCGATTCATACAGCATGCCCTTTTGCAGATAGACCAGTTCCACATCGCGCTCGGCCGGGTCGCTCAGCAGCTGCTTTTCCAGGTCGGCGATCTTGCCCAGGTCCTGGGTGTAGGCTACGGCGGCGACCGGGTTGCCCAGGCGCTGGTAGGCCAGCCACGACACCGGGATCAGGAAGGCCAGCAGGATCATCACGTACTGCGCGACCTGGGTCCAGGTGATGGCCCGCATGCCGCCTAGAAAGGAGCACACCAGCACACCGCCCAAGCCCAGCATGATGCCGATCTCGAACTGCACGCCGGTGAGCCGCGAGGCGATCAGGCCCACCGCATAGATCTGCGCCACCACATAGGAAAACGAGCACATCACCGCTGCCACCGCAGCAATCACGCGCGGCCAGCGCCCGCCATAGCGCAGCTGAAAGAAATCGGGCAAGGTGTAGAGATTGAGCGCCCGCAGCTGCGGCGCAATCAGCAGCGCCACCAATACAAAGCCGCCACTCCAGCCCAGCAGATAGGCCAGGCCCCCCGCTTGCTGGCTGGTGCCGGCAAAGCCCTGCAGGTACAGCGCGCCCGACAGCGACAAGAAGGAGGCCGCGCTCATCCAGTCGGCCGCCGTGGCCATGCCGTTGTAGACCGGCGGTATGCGGCGCCCGGCCACGTAGTACTCCTCCGAATCGGCCGTGCGCCCCCAGACGCCAATGGCCGCATACATCATCACCGGGACAAACAGGAACAGCGGACCAATCCACTGGCGCGACAGACCGGCGCGCTCGGCCCAGGCGACCAGGCCGATGAAGCAGCCCAGGCCCAGCAGGTACAGCACAAAGAACTTATGGTTTCGTGCCATGGTCATTGCGGGCAACCTGCACATCCTTCTCCGGGTGGCGGTGCATGTACAAGGCGTAGCCGCCAACCAGCAGCACATACAGCACCGGCAGCACCGATGCGCCGTACAGATAGGCCGTGCCATTGCCCCAGAGGGCATCGATCTCCGGCGCCCAGTACAGGCCGCCAAAAGTGCTGAGCACCAGCACCAGCAAGACCAGCAGCTTCATTGCGTTGAGCGGCATGGTCTCAAAGGGGGCGGGGTGGGTGTGCGAGGGATCCATCGGGGCCTTTCAAGCCGTATGACTGAGACAGCAGCAGGGTGCAGCCAGCATTCTTGCATTTTGTCGCAGATGGGACTGGTTTGCCCAGCGTCCTAGGGGAAGCACCGTAATGGGCTGCCGCAACGCTTTTGATAATTCCTGCGAAGGCCGGTGGCCACGCCGCAGCCAGGCCAGGACCCGCCGGTGACGACAACAACAGACAGGAGACAAGCAATGACCCTTCGCACATCCACCGCTGCTGCCAGCTTGCTGGCATGCGCCACCCTGGCCGTCCAGGCCGCCGGCATCTCCGATGACAAGGTCAAGATCGGTGTGCTCAGCGACATGTCGGGCCAGTACGCAGACTCGGGCGGCAAGGGCTCGGTAGAAGCGGCCAAGATGGCAGTCGAAGACTTTGGCGCCAAGGTGCTGGGCAAGCCGGTGGAAGTAGTTTTTGCCGACCACCAGAACAAGGCCGATATTGGCGGCACCAAGGCGCGCCAGTGGTGGGATGCCGAAGGGGTGGACATGATCGTCGACATCAACAACTCGGCCATTGCCGGTGCGGTGTTCACGATGGCCAAGGAGCGTGGCAAGGTCGCCATCAGCACGGGCGCGCTGTCCACCGGGCTGACCAATGAGTTCTGCGGCCCGACATCGATCCACTACACGGTGGATTCGTACTCGCTGGGCAAGTCTGCGGTGCAGAGTATCCTGGCCCAGGGCAAGAAGGACTGGTACATCGTGGCCGTCGATTACGCCTATGGCAAGGTGACGGCCGCCACCGTCACCGACTTCGTCAAGGAAGGCGGCGGCAAGGTGCTGGGCACCGTCTACCACCCCTTCAATGCCAGCGATTTCTCGTCCTTCATGATGCAGGCCCAGGCCAGCAAGGCCCAGGTGATCGCACTGGCCAACGCCACGCAGGACACCGTCAACTCCATCAAGACGGCGCGCGAGTTCGGCATGACCAAGAACCTGACCTTTGTGCCCCAGCTCATCTACATCAACGATGCCCATGCGATGGGGCTGGAGCTGGGCCAGGGCCTGACCTTTGCGACCGCGTTCTATTGGGACCGCAACGATGCCTCGCGCGAGTGGTCCAAAAAATACCAAGCCCGCATGAAGAAAATGCCCTCGATGAACCAGGCCAGCGTCTACTCGGCCGTTACCCAGTATCTCAAGGCCATCGAGGCGGCTGGCACCGATGATGGCCTGGCGGTGACCAAGCAGCTCAAGACCATGAAGATCAACGACATGTTCTCGCAAAACGGCTATGTGCGCGAAGACGGCCGCATGGTGCATGACATGTTCCTGGTGCAGATGAAGACACCCAAGGAATCCAAGGGCCCCTGGGACTACTACAAGATCCTGGACACCATCCCGGGCGAGCAGGCCTTCCAGCCACTGTCCAAGAGCACCTGCTCGCTGGTCACGCAGAAGTAAGCGCGGCTTTGGGGCAGGCCCGGTGCAACGGCCTGCCCGCGAGGCTTACAAATAAATACGATTGGGTGCAGCGCCATTTAACCCCTTGCGGGCGGATGGCGCGATTCAGGGCAGACCACCACTTCTGCAAAGCCCTGCCATGCACGCCCCCTCTGCCCCTGTTTCTGCGTTCTTCTCCGCTTGCCCGCACCAGCGCCTCGGCATCAAAGCCCTGGCATCACTCACCCTGCTTGCTGGCAGCCTGGTGGGCGGCCTGCCCGCGCAGGCCAGCCCGTTGGCCGATGTGCAGATCATCGACCGCAGCAGTGGCCAACGCCTGCCTCTGTACTACCACCAAGGCGAGTACTGGGTGGCAGGCCAGCCGGGCAGCAGCTATGCCGTCGATATCAAGAACCGCAGCCGAGGCCGCATCCTCGCAGTGCTCAGCATTGACGGCATCAACGCCATCAGCGGCCAGGCAGCGGCTGCCGTGCCCGACGATGGCTATGTGCTGGGCGGCCGCCAGCAATGGGCCATCTCCGGCTGGCGCAAGAGCGACCAGCAGGTCGCCGCCTTCTACTTCTCCCACAGCGACGATTCTTATGCCGCACGCACCGGCCGGCCCCGCGACATCGGCGTGATCGGGGTCGCGGTGTTCCGCGAGCGCGAACCCCAGCCCCAGCCACCCATCCTGCGCAACCGCGAGGCGCAAAAAAGCTCGGCACCGGCCGCCGAGGCCAGCAGCGCCGACAGCGCAGCGCCAGCGATGCCGCCACCCGCCAGCCCCGCCGCCTCCGCCGCGCCCAGTGCCCCGGTCGCTGCAGAATCCCGCCAGGCCACCGCACCCGCTGTCCCGGCACCGGTGGCGCCGCGCCTGGGCACCGGCCATGGTGCACTGGAGCGCTCTGTGACGCGGACCACCGAGTTCCACAGCGCCAGCAGCAGCCCGGCGCACATCATCCGCATCCGCTATGACAGCCATGCCAACCTGGTGGCCCAGGGCATCATCCGCGCGCCGCAGTCTGCAGCGCAGCCGGCGCCCCGCCCTTTTCCGGCATCGCCGTCGGGCTATGTACCTGATCCGCCTGCCTATTGACGGCCTGCATGCGCGGGCAAGGCCGTGCGGCGGCGTGCGATTTTCTCCACAGTCGCCACCCGCAAGCACAGGCTTTTGCATAATCTGCCGCATGCAAGCCGAGATGCCAGACGACCAAGCGCTGATGCTGGCCTACGCCAGCGGTCAGGTGGCGGCGTTCGAGCAGCTCTACCAGCGCCACAGCCAGCGCTTGTGGCGTTATTTTTTCCGCAATACCGGCAATGCCGCGCTGGCCGATGACCTGGCGCAGGAGACCTGGTTTGCCGTGGTCGATGGCGCCGCCCGCTACCAGCCGCAGGCACAGTTCACTACCTGGGCCTTCACCTTGGCCCACCACAAGCTGGTGGACCACTGGCGCCGCCACAAGGCCCACCGCAGCCTGGATGAAGAGGACAGCGAAGGCATGCGCCTGGCCGAGACCTTGTTTGCCAACTCCGGCTTTGACCCCGAGCGGCTGCAGGGCCGCAAAGACCTGGCGCGCGCGCTGCTCGACGCCCTGGCCCAGTTGCCCCCCGAACAGCGCGAGACATTTTTGCTGCAGGCCGAAGCCGATATGTCCTTGGCCGAGATCGCGGCGGCCACGCAGGTGACCCAGGAAACGGCCAAAAGCCGCTTGCGCTATGCCCGCGCCAAACTGCGCCAGGCCATCGAGGTGACCGCATGAACGCCCCGCAAGACCCCAAGCGGCCCGATACGCTGGCCGACCTCTACCGTGAGGCCAGCGCGCAGGATGCCGGCCCCAGCGATGCCAGCACCGCGCGCATCCTGGCCCATGCGCGTGCGAAAGCAGCACAGACCCCCGCCGCTGCACCTGGCGATCTGGACAGCGCCGGCCAACAAGGCCAGCACTTCGGTGGCGAGGCCGCCAACGACCGCCGCTGGTGGCTGCAGGCACTGGGCAGCCTGGCCGCCATTGGCCTGGTCAGCTGGCTGGCGCTGCAGCAGCTGCATGAACCCGGCGCGCCGCAGCTGGAAGCCCCGCAGATGGACAGCGCGCCCAGCGCGGCATCGGCACCGCCGCCCCCACCTGCCGCGCCCGTTGCACCTGCGGCTGACAGGGCTGCGAGCCCCGACAGCGCCAAGATGCGCAGCGAAGCCGCGCCTATGGGCAAAGCAGCAAGCCCTGCCGCCAAGCAGGCGCCCCCACCGGCCCCCGCCGCTGCGGCTGGCGCAGGCGCTAGCAGCGCCAACACAGGGCCTGCGCCTGCCATCGCACCCGCACCACAGGCAGAGCGCCGCATGCCCTCGGCAGCCGCGCCAACGCCAGTAGCGCCGCCCATGCCGGCACCTTCAGCACCCGCAGCTCCCGCTGTAGCACCCGCCTACCCAGCGGCCGCACCCGCTGCCAGAAAGCAGGCGGCCGAGCGGGCAGCAGCACCGATGGCCGCAGCACCCGCTGCATCAGAAGCCGCCTCCGCACTGGCTGCTGCCGCTACCCTGCCCGCATGCGGCCCCCATCTGGATGCCCAGGCCCTGGCCGAGCAGCGCCGCCGCGTCCAGGCCTATGACAAGGCCCTGGCCGCTGGCCTGCCAGCACCTGCGCCAGTGCCGCTGTGCCGCCCAGCGCCGGCCCATGAGGCAGAACCTGCGCAGCCTGTGGACAGCCGCTGAGCCATCGCCCAACGCGGCGCCGACATAGAAAAACAGGCCTGCATATTGCAGGCCTGTTGGTTTGGTATCAGCGGAGATCAGCGAAGAGGTGGCGCAGGATTTAGGCCGACCTAAGCCATCAGGTCATGAAGCCCATAGCCAAAACCGGCAACGCCAATGGCCAGCAGAAGGCAGGAGGCCACCAGCAAAATGCGCTTCTCGCGGGCGGGGGAGATCAAGGTACGCACCAGGAGCGCAATCAGCCCCAGCATGCTGAAATCCAGCACCACCCAGATGACGGTGAGCACCGCCAGGCTGTGGTCAGGCGCAGGCAGCACGCCGATGAACTGCGGCAGAAATGACGCAAAGAAAATGATGTCCTTGGGGTTGGAGACACCGAGGATAAAGCCCTGGCTGAAGCCGCCCTGCTTGCTGCCCGTGGCAGGTTCTGCAGACATGGTAGTGCCAGTTTGGGCATCCATGGCGCAGGCATCGCCGACCATGCCCCAGGCGATCCAGACGATGTAGAGGCAGCCTGCCAGGCGCACCAGCTTGAACGCGGATTCATCGATGACCAGCAAGCCCTTGATCAACAGCGCCGACAGGAAAATCAGCACCAGCGAGGCCAGATTGGTGCCGCAAATGGTGGCAAACGCCCGGCGCATGCCACCCACCAGCCCGGCACGAGCCACCAGCAAGGTCACCGGGCCCGGGGTGACCAGCAAGGTAATGACCGACAGCGCGAACAGAAAAACCAGCGATAGATTGAGATCAGACATGGGCTGCGAACTGGGGAGATAGTGCGTGCCTGCGGCGCAGGCCAAAGCGAACGATTGTGCCGCCAAGCCCCGCGTCAATCAATGCACGGCAGCCGTGGTGAACGCTATTGCGACCGCCACGACCGCTGAAGCCCGGCGAAGCGGCACCGCGCGCGCCCCTGATAACCAGCAGGTGGGCCCGGAGCGTTCTGCGGCGTGCCGGGCGCCTACAGCGCAATGCCCAGGTCGTCCCAATCTGCCAGCTTGCCGCCGGCGGCGCAGAACTTTTGGTAGGCACTTTGGCGCTCGGCATCAATGTCGGTATTGCTTGCGCCGCGCTTCCAGTATCCGGCGATGGACACATCCGCCTTGTCCATGCCGAGCTCGGTTTGAAAATACTTGCGGATAGCGCGCATTTCATCGCGCTCGCCCGCACCCCAGATCAGATGCTGCGCAGGGGACTGCAACTGGCGCGCCTGTTGCAGCAACAGGTCGGTGCCATGCGCTGGCAGCCGCTGCAACTGCAGGCCAGGCACTGTCGGCAATTCCCCGATCCCATGCACATCATCACTGGCGATCCAGCCCACGCCTTGAACCCCTGCGGGCCAGCGGCGCAGGATCGCGTAGAGCGCAGGCAGTCCCGAGTCGTCGCAGAACAGCGCCACCGGGCGTCCTTCGCCCCGGGGCAGCACAATATTGCCACGGGGGCCTGTCAGCCGCACTTGCTGGCCAATGGCCGCCTGTGCGGCCCAGCGCATCATCGGGCTGTCACCTCCGTGCATCACCACATCGAACTCGGCGCAGCGCGTATGCGGCACAAAGCTTCTGACGGTGTAGACACGCGAGATGGCAGGCCATTGCGGATCAGGATAGACCCGGAAGGCGACGTTCACGCCGTCCCACACCGGGTCGTTGCCGACGTCACCTAGATGCATGCCGACCCGCAAGGTATGCGGTGACGGGCGCTTGAGCGAAATGATCGTGGCATCGAGCAGCTGCAGTCCGCGTTGGTGCTCGGTGTCACGGCGCACATCGGGGGCCGCTTGGCTGCTAGAGGGCTGGGAAGGGTGGGAAGAATGGGACATCGACATACAGACCGCGCGGGCCATCGATAGCGTGGAAAAGAGCTTGGCTGGCTGGCAGACCCTTGAGGCCGACCGGTGGCTAGCAAAAACGACCTTGGAGACGCTGAGGTCCCGGGTCGCCCCACGATGAAACAGATGCCGAGAGCAGCGCCGTGGCTGCATCTCTCGATGGGCTGATGATAAATCAGTTGAGAATGAATATCATTTAATACCCATGCCACGCACGCAGCCTTTGTCCCGCTATCAAGCCGCCTTGGAGCTTTCCACCATTTCCAGCGCGGCGCCATGCGGCACGCGCACCAGGCGGCTCGCATCGACGCCGTTGCTCACGGCAATCGCTACCAAACGCGTATAGGCAGCGTCATCGATGCTGGGTGTACGCGAGAGAATCCATGCGTATTTCGCCCCGTCGCCCACCACCACCGCATGGCCTGCATCGTGATCGACGTAGACCACATGGTAGCCCGCATAAAAAGGACGAAAGAAAGAGACTTTCAACGAGCCGACTTCCGGGCCTGCCAGCAGCTTGGCGACCGCTGTTGCGGATTTCCACCGCCCGTTCGCCGGATCGAATCCGCGATTGGTCACCTGCACCGTGCCGTCGCTTTGCAACACATAGTCGGCGGTGCAGGAGGTCAGACCCCTCTCAAACACATAGTCAATTCGGGCCAGCTCATACCAGTGGCCCATGTACTGCTCCGCATCAAAGTCCTGCACGGGGCGCACATTCTGAGGCACCCGTACCCGCTGGCCGGCATACCACAGCGCCGAGACGGCGGCTGTCAACACCATGGCCAGCGGAAATGACGAGGTTTTGGCGGTGGCCGCCGCCCGAGGGGTACTGCGCATTGGGGCTCCTTTGAACAAAACCCTTTTGTACCGCGCATGCCGCAGCAGCGGCGTAGGCCCGGCCAATGCGAGGGTCTAGGTGGATTCTGACAATGCCGCGCCGGAAGCAGGACGCGGCCCGCCCTCACTCGGGCTGGCGCTGCTCCGCCGGCGAGCCATCCTTGCGCGGCACCACATTCTTGGGCAGCACCATCAACACGAACAGCGCAAACAAGGCGCAGAGAATGGCAGCAGCTTCCTCCCCTGCGCCCACGGCCATGCCGATTGCCGCAGTGAACCAGATCCCCGCAGCGGTCGTCAGGCCCTTCACATCCTCGGTGCTCTCCTTGGCCGGCTTCAGAATCGCACCGGCGCCCAGAAAGCCGACACCGGCCACCAGCCCCTGGATCACGCGGCTCGAATCCATAGGCGTCATGCCCATCAGCTGCGCCACCGCGAGGAAAGTGGCAGAACCCATCGCCACCAGCATATGGGTGCGCAAACCTGCGGCCTTGCCGCTGGCTTCTCGTTCATAGCCCAGCATGCCGCCCAGCAATGCGGCCAGCAACAACTTGAAAATAATGCGTGTGGCCTGGGCCAGATCCGTGAGGTCGGACAGTTCACCAGCCACGGTATTGACAATGGTCTGGAAAGCAGAGTCGGAAGAATTCATCGCACAAGCCTTGGTGCATAACGCAGCAAAGCGGCCATGCATTCAGGGCCGCTCGCCAGCACATTAAAAACCTCCCCGGTGTGAACCGGAGAGGCCGCCTTGATTACCAGCGGTAGTTATTCTTGGTTTCCCAGTCTTTTACCTGCAGCTCGGCTGCATCCTTGGCAATGCCTTCGCGCTCCTGGATGCGCCCCACCAACTGTTCACGTTGGCCATCGACGACATCCAGATCATCATTGGTCAATTTGCCCCATTGCTCCTGCACCTTGCCTTTGAACTGCTTCCAGTTGCCCTTGATCGTGTCTTCGTTCATCAGTCACTCCTTGATGGTTTGAGGGTTAAAAGATTGGCGTGCAACCAGTGTCACACCATCACCAGTCCGGTATTGCAGTCGTGCAAGCTGCATGGCCGTAAGGGCTCTCCCACAGCCATCGCTGAACGGACGATTTGTGCCTAAGTCACGTCAGACCAAAGCTTTTTCTATGGGAATTCGATACCCAGTACATGCGCCGCAGCGCATACTGGCGGTGGCGACGAGGAGCGGCCTCGCATAGAACCGGCATTCCAGCGATATTCAAGGAGTTGAAAGCCATGACATATGCATCCAAACCCCTTCCGGCTCAGGCACTGAGCCAGGAAGAGATTCAAGCCCGTTATGAAAGGGACCGAATTTCCTATCCCGATGGTGTTCCCGACTCCCGTATTACCTGGATAGAAAGGCCAGAATACAAAGGCAATGAACTCAGCTACCGCGGCCAGAAGCCCAAGACCATCGTGACCCTGGGCAGTAGCGCGAGCCCCAGCACTCCTTCCTGAGTGCCTCCAAGTGTGCAAGCAAGCATGGCCCTCCATGGGTGCTGGCAGATGCATCCATTTCTCTGTCCACCAGCCCTCTGCAGAGGGCTTTTTCATGCGCGCAGGGGCAGGCGCCGCATCTCGCACTGCGCACCTGGGTTGTAAGCTTGTATTAGGACTCGGGTGCTAGCATCAAGGCTCGCAACATAACCCTGTCTCTATCTGATGTCTCCGCTGAACGATGCGCCATTTGCGCACGCCACCCCGCTTGCAGGAAAGCTCTCCAACCGCGCATTCAACGCCCTGGCCCGCCACAACATCACGACCGTGGAAGCAGTCATCGCGGCCTACCCCGAGCGGCTGCTCAAACTGGCCGGTTTTGGCCTGCAGTCGCTGCGAGAGGTCGAAGCGGTGTTCTTCCCCGGCCAGTGCTATCTGGCTGACCTCAAAGATGGCCAACGCCCCTCGAAGAAAATGCATATTGCAGCGCCTGCAGGATTAGGACTGGCTTCAACCGCCTGAATACAGGCTCAACCGCCACGCAATACAAACCGGTACGCGCCGGTCCCCCCGCCCACCTTGGTGCGCTCCCGTACAGCGAGCGCCTCGATGCGAAGACCGTGCAAAACGCGATGATTCCCGTCACCCATCCACACTGTTTGCGGCAGATGAAGGCAGCATGCTTTTGGGCTCTATAAGATACTGCGAAGAGCATGCATGAATGGAGCTACAGATGGCAGTAACGCAGTGGTTGAAACGCGCACCGGGCCTGGGCGCAGCATCGCTTTTGCTGGTCTGCCATATGGCTGCAGCGCAAGCGGTGCCCGCATCTGCATACCCCGATGCCGCAGACAGCGATCCCGTCAAACTGGGCTGGATGGTCGGATCGCCGCCGCCTGCGAACCGCATTCTGCGGTTTGAAGACGGCTCCTATTTCCAGTTCCCGGCAATGCGCTGGAGTGTGGCGCACTTTCGCGAGCTGATGCCGACCGTGAATGTTTCACGCGGCCTGCGGCCTGCCGCCCCATTGCCGAGGGCTTTGCGTGACGATATCGACGGCTTGGAATTCAAGCGCCTGGATACCGGAGAAACCATGCGTTGGCGTGACGCGCTGGCCGCCAACTACACCGACGGCATGGTCGTGCTGCACCAAGGCCGCATCGTTTACGAACGCTATGCCGGCGCACTCCAGCCCGATGGCCAGCATGCAGCGATGTCGGTCACCAAGTCCTTTATAGGCACCTTGGCAGCGATGCTGGTCGCAGAAGGAAAGCTCGACCCTGAGCGCAAGGTGGCGGACTATGTGCCGGAACTCTCCAAATCAGCCTTTGGCAGCGCCACCGTGCGCCAGGTGATGGACATGACCACCGGCATCCGGTTCAGCGAAGACTATGCCGATCCCAACGCGGAGGTCTGGGCCCATGCGGCCGCAGGCAATCCCTTGCCCAAACCCAAAGACTTCAGCGGCCCCCGCAGCTATTACGAGTTTCTGCAAACCGTACAACCACAAGGCCAGCACGGCGAGGCCTTTGGCTACCGCACCGCCAATACCGATGCGCTCGGTTGGATCATCGCGCGGGTCAGCGGCCAATCCGTCGCGCAGCTGTTGTCCAGCCGGATCTGGAGCCGCCTGGGCGCCGAGCAGGATGCGTATATGTCGGTAGACGCAACCGGCACCCCGTTTGCCGGCGGGGGCCTGAACACAGGCCTGCGAGACCTTGCGCGCTTTGGCGAAATGGTCCGCAACAAGGGCTTTTTCAACGGACAGCAGATCATTCCCGCTGCAGCCATCGCAGATATCCGCCAAGGCGGCAAGCCGGCCGACTTCGCCAAAGCCGGCTACACCCTCTTGCCCGGCTGGAGCTACCGCAATATGTGGTGGATCACGCACAACGACCACGGTGCCTTTGCCGCACGCGGCGTGCATGGCCAGGCGCTCTATATCGATCCGAAAGCGGAAATGGTCATTGCCCGCTATGGCTCGCACCCGGTGGCTGGGAATGCGGCAAATGACCCAACCTCATTGCCGGCGTTTGAGGCGCTGGCGCGGTATTTGATGCGGGCTCGGCGCTGATGCAGGCCAGCGAAAACATCGCCAGCCAAGTGCCTACGCAGGTTTTTTCGATGGCCGTTAAAAGGATGAAAGAACCCTGTACTTGATGGAGCTTCCCGGCAACTCAAGCACTTGGATACGTGCCGTCCGGAATTGGATCTCCATGGGGAGTGCCTCGACGTCGTAGGCCACATCCTGAGAAAACGCCGGGCGTACAAAGTCACCGGCGTACTCGCGGTACAGCAGCCTCAGTGTCTTGCCCGCAGAACCCAAAAATACCAACTCATTGCGAAAGGCCTCAGGCCGAAGAATGGACTCTTCTACCGCTCTAATCGCAATGGGTCGCGGCAAGTCTTTATGCCACCATACGGAGTCCGCCGGTACCATGACCTCCGTCACATGGCCATCCGCCGTGAGACCAGAAAAGCATGTGGGTTTGATGGCCACACCGAGTAGATTGCGCATTGTCATACGCTCTGTGCAGTAGGCCTCTTTCGAGTCTGCTACTGCCTTGACCAAATAGTCAGTCTGGGAGACGTCTACGGGAGCGCCCCCAATCCTTCCAGAATACGGTTCGGCAAGCTGCATGCCGGATTTCTTCCAGACTTTGTATTGCGACAGCACGGCAGAGCCAACAGTGGCAGTGGAGGTACTTCCGATACTCGGATCTGTGCCGATGGTTGGCTCAACACTTGGCGCCTTCTGTACTTGGATGGTGGTACAAGCAGACAGTGAAAAAAGCAAAGCGGGAATCAGGACGTAACGCATAGAAGCCAATTTCTGAAGTCGATTCCTTGAGCATAGCAGCGATGCCGCAATGTGGTGCTCAGTTTATCTACAGCACCTCCGTGATCCGGAGATGGCGGGTCGCGTGTTGTTCCCTGCCACGGTCAGTACTGTAAGATTCCGCTCATTTGCCTAGGAGATTGAATTGATTCGCCATCTGATTGCCACGCTCTGTCTCGCAGCTGCTGCCAACGCAAACGCATACTCCGGCAACGACCTTCTTAACGACCTCACAAGTACCAAGCGCAATGGTCTTACACCTGGCAACGCGTTGCACGACGGGGTTGGAATGGGATATATCATGGGCGCCAGTGACATGCTGATCCAATCTGAGGCCGTGTGCTATCCCAAGAACATAAAAAATGGACAAATTAGCTCTGCGGTGCAGAAGTATTTGGAAGGAAACCCCGAAAAGAGAGATGCGCAGGCGGCGCTTCTCGTTTATATAGCCCTTACAGTGAACTTTCCTTGCAAGAAGTAGTCTTTTAGAATTCACATTTCTGCATTTATTAATCCGAATGGCATAACCACAACCGAGATTACCCTCGCGTTAAGACCGCCAGCTTTGGGCCTGGCGCTCTAGTTCAAAGCATTATGACAGATATTAAATTTTAGAAATAAAACGCATAATATCTTCTTCCTCATACCGAATGAAAATTTTTATTTTGGATTTCTATCACCCGCAGCGCTTCCAGATGGACGTGCACTTCATTCTTTCCAGCATACAACGATAGAGCTGCCGATACTTCAAGAAGACCTTCTTGAGAATTGAACTTTCTCAAAGCAAGTTTTAACTACATCAACCCCAAAACTGCCGGTGCAACAGTTTCACCCGCAACGCCAGGATTTCTGGATCATGCGACATATGCAGGACGGGCGTGGTGCCCATGCGCACATACTCATGCCAGGCGTGGAAGGCGCAGGACTTGGGCAACGTCTGGGCCGTATCCCTGATCGCGTCACGGGTGAAAATCAGGGCTTCAGAATGCGCATTCTTGAACCGGGCCAGTACCGACCGGGTGCACATTTCTCAATGTGCAGGCTCTAACGCATGAGTCACTCTGGATGGAATCAACGAAGCCTACTCTCTCAGCCCGTCCCGCTGGATGTGGGCCGACGTCCCTTCATCCAAGCCAGCGCCGAGAGCACGCTCAGCGCAAAAATCCGGCATTGCTCGGCATTCCAAGAAGCGCAGAGCCAGCACCACTGGCCAAGCATGCATAAGATGCATGCACGCCTGGCGCATGAAGCTTTCAGCCCTGCGATAGCCTAGCCGCAGCTGTGCCGCGCACTGCGATGGCAACCCGATCTAATTACAAGGCCTTCTGCAAATACTGCACATAACGCAAGGACGCATTGCATGGGTAGCAGACGCGGCACACCTACGCGACCAACGCCCTGCGCGCCGGCGTGAACCTGACCTGCATCGCCAGGCAGATGGGACACAAGAACGCAACAAAGATGCTTTCACCGGCCGCCCCAATGGGATTGACGGCTCAGATCGGGCGCAGGATAAGCCAAAGCTTGAAAAGCAGCGCAGAAATGAAAAAACCGCCCAGAAGGCGGTTTGTTCAAAATAGAAACCTTGGAGAGGTTTCTTACCAAATCCCTGTTATCCTGAAGTCTGGTTCTCTTCAGAGGGAAAATTTGGTAGGCGCGATTGGACTCGAACCAACGACCCCCACCATGTCAAGGTGGTGCTCTAACCAGCTG
>NZ_CAXYJV010000039.1:0-124021 GCF_964277875.1 uncultured Comamonas sp. | reverse complement strand
ATCATTGGCCGGATTGCTCCGGTATGTTCAACCGTCCAAACTGTCAACCTAATTTAGGACGGGTCAGGTCAGCCAAGGCACAAGTGGCGCGATGGATTTACAGCAGCGGGCCATCCTGGGCCGGGCTGAACAGATCGACCCGGTCGGTGATGATGCCGTCGGTGCCCAGATCGATCAGGCGCTGGGCGGCCCATTCGTCGTTGACGGTGTAGCTGCTGCAGCGCAGGCCTGCGGCATGGACCTTGGCCACCAAGGCGGCATCCCAGAGCGCATGGTTGAGCACCAGCGCCTGGCAGCCCAGCTCCAGCGCCAGCTGCAGCTCGGTATCGCCGCTGCCATCGGCCAGCTTGTCGACCAGCAGGCCGCGCGGGATATGCGCTGCCACTTCGCGGGCGCCGCGCAACGAATCAGCCTTGAATGAGGTGAACAGCGGCGGCACCACGTTTTGCGGCCAGATGCGGTTCATCAGCGCGCCAGTGGCGCGGCCGGTCTCCAGCTCCTGGCCGGGCGTGGGCTTCATCTCGACATTGAGGTAGAGGTGGTTGGCCAGGCACCAGCGGGCGAGCGCTTCCAGGGTGGGCAGGTTTTCGCCCGCATGGCTGCGGGAGTGCCAGCTGCCGGCATCGAGCTGGGCCAGCTCGCCCATGCTCAGATCGCTGCCGGTGCCCTGGGCATTGGTGGTGCGCTTCAGGTCTGCATCGTGCATCAGAAACAGCACGCCATCGCGGCTGAGCTTGGCATCGCATTCGAACATGCGGTAGCCATGTGCCGCGCCCAGGCGGAAGGCGCTCATGGTGTTTTCGGGCGCCAGTTTGCCTGCGCCGCGGTGGGCCACCCAGCGTGGATAGGGCCAGTTGCTAGAAAGCGTCATATCAATCTCGATGAGAAAAAAGAAAAGCGCCACAAGTGCTGCACTTGGGCGCTGGGGTTCAAGGGCTCAGCTCAGGAGCCAAGGCGCGGCAGGGGTGCACATCGCCTTGCCGCGCTCAGATGCGCTTGCCGGTTTCTGCGTGGAACCAGTGCAGGCGGTCTTCACGGGCGCTGATGCGCGCCACTTCGCCGGGCTTGGGGAAGGCATGGCCTTCCTCGACGCGCACGACGACTTCTTCACCGCCGACCTTGCCGTACAGCAGGCGCTCGGCGCCCAGCAGTTCCACGGTTTCCACCTGGAACTCCCAGCCGCCGGAGGGCACCAGGTCGATGTGCTCGGGGCGGATGCCCAGGATCTGGCCGGCCTTGCCAATGGGGGCGTTCTTCAGCAGGTTCATGGGTGGCGAGCCGATGAAGCCGGCCACAAAGGTCGACGCGGGCGTGTGGTAGACCTCTTCAGGCGTGCCGAACTGCTCGACATTGCCGCCGTTCATCACGATCATGCGCTGGGCCAGGGTCATGGCCTCAACCTGGTCGTGGGTCACGAACAGGCTGGTGATGCCCAGCTCGGCATGCAGCTTCTGGATTTCGATGCGGGTCTGGCCGCGCAGCTTGGCGTCCAGGTTGGACAGCGGCTCGTCAAACAGGAAAACCTGGGGCTGGCGCACGATGGCGCGGCCCATGGCCACGCGCTGGCGCTGGCCGCCCGACAGCTGGCGCGGCTTGCGGTCCAGCAGGTGCGACAGTTCCAGAATCTTGGCGGCCTTGTCCACGCGGCGCTTGATCTCGTCCTCCGGCACCTTGGCGAGCTTGAGTCCGTAGGCCATGTTCTCGTAGTTGCTCATGTGCGGGTAGAGCGCATAGTTCTGGAACACCATGGCGATGTTGCGCTTGGCGGGTTCCAGGTTGTTGACGATCTTGTCGCCAATCATCAGGTCACCGCCGGTGATTTCTTCCAGACCGGCAATCATGCGCAGCAGGGTCGATTTGCCGCAGCCCGAGGGGCCGACCAGGACGATGAATTCGCCGTCCTTGATTTCGGCATTGACGCCATGGATCACGGGAACGGCGGTCTTGCCGGTGCCGTAGCGTTTGACAATGTTCTTGAGAGAGATGGAAGCCATATGAAGGTTTCGTTGTATCGGTCAAAGATGGTGGAGGGACAAGATGGCGAGGGGTTACTTTTCGGTATCCACCAGACCTTTGACAAACCACTTTTGCATCAGCATCACCACCAGGGTCGGTGGCAGCATCGCCAGGATGGCCGTGGCCATCACGATATTCCAGTCCACAGCGGCTTCGCCGCCTGCCAGCATGCGCTTGATGCCGATCACCACGGGGTACATGTCTTCCGAGGTGGTCATCAGCAAGGGCCAGAGGTACTGGTTCCAGCCGTAGATGAACTGGATCACGAACAGCGCAGCGATCGAGGTGCGCGACAGCGGCACCAGGATGTCCTTGAAAAAGCGCATCGCGCCGGCGCCGTCGATGCGTGCCGCTTCCACCAGCTCATCGGGTACCGTCAGGAAGAACTGGCGGAACAGGAAGGTAGCGGTGGCCGAGGCGATCAGCGGCAGGGTCAGGCCGGCGTAGCTGTTGAGCAGGCCCAGTTCGGCCACGACCTTGTAGGTGGGCAGAATCCGCACTTCGACGGGCAGCATCAGGGTGAGGAAAATCGCCCAGAAGCAGATCATCTTGAAGGGGAAGCGGAAGTAGACGATCGCAAAGGCCGACAGCAGCGAGATGGCGATCTTGCCGACGGTGATGATCATCGCCACCCAGAAGCTCACCCACATCATGTGCATCACATTGGTGTTGGAGCCCAGCTTGCCGGAGCCAAACAGTGCGGCCTGGTAGTTTTCCCAAAGGTGGGCGCCGGGCAGCAGCGGCATGGGGGACTGCACGATCGCATCGGCCGTGTGGGTCGAGGCGATGAAAGCCAGGTACAGCGGGAAGGCCACAATCGCCACGCCGAGCACCAGCACGGCGTGCGAGAAGAAATTGAGCCAGGGATTGCGGTCAACCATGATCAGTACTGCACTTTCTTTTCAACATAGCGGAACTGAACCACGGTCAGCACGATGACGATCAGCATCAGCACGACGGACTGCGCTGCCGAGCCGCCCAGATCCAGCGCCTTGAAGCCGTCCTGGTAGACCTTGTAGACCAGGATCGAGGTCGATTGGCCGGGGCCGCCCTGCGTTGCGGCATCGATGATGCCGAAGGTGTCGAAGAACGCGTAGACGATGTTGATCACCAGCAGAAAGAAGGTGGTCGGCGACAGCAGCGGCAGCTGGATGTTCCAGAAACGGCGCCAGGGGCCGGCACCATCGATGGAAGCAGCTTCAATCAGTGCCTTGGGGATGGACTGCAGGCCCGCAAGGAAGAACAGGAAGTTGTAGGAAATCTGCTTCCACACCGAGGCCATGACGATCAGCGCCATCGCCTGGTTGTCATTCATCATGTGGTTCCAGTTGTAGCCCAGCTTGCCCAGGTAATAGGTCACCACGCCGATGGAGGGCGAGAACAGAAACACCCACAGCACCCCGGCAATGACGGGCGCGACGGCATAGGGGACGATCAGCAAGGTCTTGTAGACCATGGCGAAACGCACGATGCGGTCTGCAAAGATGGCCAGCACCAGCGAGATGGCAATGCCGGCGCCTGCGACCAGCACCGAGAACATGGCGGTGCGCTTGAAGGAATTCAGATAGGTGGGATCGGCGAACAGGTTGCGGAAGTTATCCAGCCCGACCCATTCGGTGCTCATGCCGAAGGCGTCTTCCATCTGGAAGGACTGCAGCACAGCCTGGCCAGCGGGCCAGAAAAAGAAAATGCCAATGATCAGCAACTGCGGTGCAATCAACACCCAGGGCAGCCATTTAGAGCGGAAAAGTACGCGTTTTTCCATGATGGAGCTCAAAAACAAAAAAACCGCCGGGGCTGCAGGCAGCCGCCGGGCGATGGTTCATCGACTGCGCCAGCCCCACGCGTGCAGGGTTGGCGCCTGTGATGAAAGGATTAAGGCTTGTACGACTTTTCGAAGCGAGCCAGCAGTTCGTTGCCGCGGGACACGATGGCGTCCAGGGCTTCCTTGCCAGTCTTCTTGCCAGCCCAGACCTGTTCGAGTTCTTCGTCCTCGATGGTGCGGATCTGTACGTAGTTGCCCAGACGGATACCACGCGAGTTGTCAGTGACCTTGCGGATCATCTGGGTCACGGCGGTGTCGGTGCCAGGGTTCTTTTGGTAGAAGCCGGACTTCTCGGTCAGGTCATACGCTGCCATGGTCACAGGCAGGTAGCCGGTGCGTTGGTGCGAAGCGGCCTGCACCTTGGTTTGCGACAGGAATTCGAAGAACTTGGCCACGCCCTTGTATTCTTCCGACTTCTTGCCAGCCATCACCCACAGCGATGCGCCACCGATCACGGTGTTCTGTGGTGCGCCCTTGACGTCAGGGTAGTAAGGCAGAGGTGCCAGGCCGTAGGCGAACTTGGCGTTCTTGGCCACGTCGCCGTAGAAACCGGACGAGGTCTGGATCATCGCGCATTCACCGGCGGTGAAGGACGCCTGGGCGGTGGAAGCACGGCCCTTGTAGACAAACTCACCGGCCTTGGCCGCAGCGGCCAGGTTGTCGATGTGCTTGACGTGCAGCGGCGAGTTGAGCTTGAGGCGGGCCTTGTAGCCGTTGGCCGAGAGGCCGTTGTGCTCGGTCGCGAACTCGACGTTGTGCCAGGTGGAGAAGGACTCCAGCTGGGTCCAGCCTTGCCATGCCAGCGTCATCGGGCAGCTGTGGCCGCTTTCCTTGAGCTTCTTGGCCGCAGCGAACACTTCAGGCCAGGTGGTGGGCGCCTTTTCCGCGTCCAGGCCTGCCTTCTTGAAGGCGTCCTTGTTGTAATAGAAGATGGTCGTTGAGCTGTTGAACGGGAAGCTCAGCATCTGGCCGTTGGGCGCAGTGTAGTAACCGGCCACGGCGGGGATGTAAGCCTTGGGGTCGAAGGACACGCCGGCGTCCGACATCACCTTGCCCACGGGCACGGTAGCACCCTTGGAAGCCATCATCGTGGCGGTGCCCACTTCAAACACTTGCAGGATGTGGGGCGCATTGCCCGAGCGGAAAGCCGCGATCGCTGCAGTCATCGACTCGTCGTACACACCCTTGAAGGTGGGCACAACCTTGTATTCCTTCTGGCTCTCGTTGAACTCCTTGGCCAGGTCGTTGACCCATTCGTTGTTCACGGCGGTCATGGAGTGCCACCATTGGATCTCGGTGACGGCATGGGCGGACAGGCTGGTAGTGGCTGCAATACCGGCAGCGATGACCAAACGCTTGAAGTGCATGAATGCTCCTAGGGGTTTATAAAACGCTCAAAAACGAATCGTATGTGGCGTTTGTGAATGTTCTGTGACGTTGTGGCATATCCGCTGGTTTTGGGCAACTGGGGAAAGCCAGCGCCCATCCGCACAGCGTCAACAAATACAAGGCGTTACGATTGTAGTTCAGCCGCCATTCGTAATCGAGAGAAAAGTGTAACCTTAGGGGCTTAGACGCGACACTGCATAAAGGTTGTCACATGGCTCTGTCAAACAGTTGTGGTAAGGGCGAGCCGCTGGTTCGAAATGCTCAATTTCGATCAAATAAGAAAAAATAGGAAAAAGTACGTACTGACGCAGGCCTGAGCTGGCCAGCGCGGGTCTACGCTGACGACTGGCTGATGACGCCCGGCAAAGCCAGACTGCGGCGTACCATGTTTTAAAAGGGCCAGCCATGCGTGCAAGCCCTGTGTCATAAAATCGGTAGCCCCACTGCTTACCCATATAAGGGAGCGCCCGCTCCCATACAGGTCCCACACATGAACGCACCGATTGCGCTGGCAAGCTTGCAAGCACAGGTTGACGGGCCCGCCCGTCTCCGCGAGATCCCCTACAACTACACCTCGTTCTCCGACCGCGAAATCGTGATTCGCCTGCTGGGCTCGCAGGCCTGGGATCTGCTGGACCAGCTGCGCCAGGAGCGCAAGACGGGCCGCTCGGCCCGCATGCTGTACGAGGTGATGGGCGATATCTGGGTGGTGCAGCGTAACCCCTACCTGCAAGACGACCTGCTGCACAACCCCGGCCGCCGCAAGCAGCTGGTGGAAGCGCTGGAGCACCGCCTGGCCGAGGTGCAAAAGCGCCGCGCGCCCGCCGAGGACCCGGCGCGCGATGCCTTGGTGGGGCAGCTGATTGCAGCAGCGCAGGTGGCGGTGTCCGAGTTCGACACCACGTTGCAGGAGGCCACCGAGCTGCGCCGCAAGGTGCTGCGCACCTTCAAGCCGCTGACCGCGAAGGACAATGTCAAGTTCGACGGCCTCTCGCGCGTGAGCCATGTGACCGACGCGACCGACTGGCGCGTCGAGTACCCGTTCGTCGTGTTGACGCCCGACACGGAAGAAGAAATGGCCGTGCTGGTCAAGGCCTGTATCGACCTGGGGCTGACCATCGTGCCCCGCGGAGGTGGCACCGGCTACACCGGCGGCGCCATTCCGCTGAGCTGGCGCAGTGCCGTCATCAACACCGAGAAGCTGGAGAAGATGTCCGAGGTGGAGATGGTGTCGCTGCCGGGCATCGACCACCCGGTGCCCACCGTCTGGTCGCAAGCCGGCGTCGTGACCCAGCGTGTGGCCGATGCCGCCGAGCGCGGTGGTTTTGTGTTTGCGGTCGATCCGACCTCGATCGAGGCCTCGTGCATCGGCGGCAACATCGCGATGAACGCCGGCGGCAAGAAGGCCGTGCTCTGGGGCACGGCGCTGGACAACCTGGCCAGCTGGCGCATGGTCACGCCCGATGCGCAGTGGCTGGAAGTCACGCGCCTGGACCACAACCTGGGCAAGATCCACGATGCCGAGATGGCCAGCTTTGAGCTGAAATACCTGGAGGCTGACGGCAAGACCCTGGTGCGCACCGAGCGCCTCGATATTCCCGGCTACAAGTTCCGCAAGGAAGGCCTGGGCAAGGATGTGACCGACAAGTTCCTCTCGGGCCTGCCGGGCATTCAGAAAGAGGGCTGTGACGGCCTGATCACCAGCGCGCGCTGGGTCGTGCACCGCATGCCCTCGCACACCCGCACCGTCTGCCTGGAGTTCTTTGGCAATGCCAAGGATGCCGTGCCCTCGATCGTCGAGATCAAGGACTATATGTTTGGCGAGCAAAAGCGCTGCGGCGTGTTGCTGGCCGGGCTGGAGCATCTGGATGACCGCTACCTGAAGGCAGTGGGCTATGCCACCAAGAGCAAGAAACATGGCGGCCTGCCCAAGATGGTGCTGTTTGGCGACATCGTTGGCGACAACCCCGATGAGGTGGCGCGCGTGACCAGCGAAGTGGTGCGCATTGCCAACTCGCGCAGCGGTGAAGGCTTTATTGCCATCAGCCCCGAGGCCCGCAAGAAATTCTGGCTGGACCGCAAGCGCACGGCGGCCATCAGCCGCCATACCAACGCCTTCAAGATCAATGAAGACGTGGTGATTCCGCTGCCCCGCATGGCCGAGTACACCGACGGCATCGAACGCATCAACATCGAGCTGTCGCTGAACAACAAGATCAAGCTGTGCGATGCACTGCACGACTTTTTTGCCAAGGGCAAGCTGCCGCTGGGCAAGCAGGATGACGCCAACGACATCCCGTCCGCCGAGCTGCTGGAAGACCGCGTGGCCCAGGCGCTGGTGCTGCTGACCGAAGTGCGCGGCCGCTGGCAGGCATGGCTCGATGGCGTGGCCGAGAATTTCCGCCAGCTGCAGGACCACAGCCTGCGCGCCAGCTGGAAGAGCGATCTGCGCGCGCCGCTGGCCGCCATCTTTGCCGGCTCGGCCTACCAGCCGATCATGGACGAGGTCATTGCCATCCACCAGCGCGTGCTCAAGGGCCGCGTGTTTGTGGCACTGCACATGCACGCCGGCGACGGCAATGTGCACACCAACCTGCCGGTCAACAGCGATGACTACGAAATGCTGACCACCGCGCATGCCGCAGTGGCCCGCATCATGGCGCTGGCGCGCAGCCTCGATGGCGTGATCTCCGGCGAGCACGGCATCGGTATCACCAAGCTGGAGTTCTTGAGCGACGACGAGCTGCGCCCCTTTGCCGAGTACAAGGCCAAGATCGACCCGCACGGCCACTTCAACAAGGGCAAGCTGCTGCGCCCCGAAGAGCGCCGCGTGCTGCTGGAGCAGACCTATGCCGGCGACAAATCGCGCAAGTCGCTGATGTACGCCGATCTGACCAATGCCTACACGCCATCGTTCGGCCTGATGGGGCATGAGTCGCTGATCATGCAGCAAAGCCATATCGGCGCGATTGCCGATTCGGTCAAGGACTGCCTGCGCTGCGGCAAGTGCAAGCCGGTTTGCGCCACCCATGTGCCACGCGCCAACCTGCTCTACAGCCCGCGCAACAAGATTCTGGCGACGTCGCTGCTGGTCGAGGCCTTCCTGTATGAAGAGCAGACGCGCCGTGGCGTGTCGATCCGCCACTGGCAGGAGTTCGAGGACGTCTCGGACCACTGCACCGTCTGCCACAAGTGCGCCACGCCTTGCCCGGTCAAGATCGACTTTGGCGATGTGACGATGAACATGCGCAACCTGCTGCGCCAGATGGGCAAGAAGAGCTTCCGTCCGGGAAACAAGGTGGCCATGGCCATGCTCAACGCGACCAACCCCGACACCATCAAGCTGCTGCGCAAGACCATGGTGGGCGTGGGCTTCAAGGCCCAGCGCCTGGCGGTCGATGTGCTCAAGGGTTTTGGCAAGCGCCAGACCGCGCACCCGCCTGCCAGCGTCGGCACCGCGCCGCTCAAGGAGCAGGTGATCCACTTCGTCAACAAGAAGCTGCCCGGTGGCCTGCCCAAGCAGACGGCGCGCGCGCTGCTCGATATCGAGAACAAGGACTACGTACCCATCATCCGGGACCCGAAGACCACCACCTCCGAGACCGAGGCGGTGTTCTATTTCCCCGGATGCGGCTCCGAGCGCCTGTTCAGCCAGGTGGGCCTGGCCACGCAGGCCATGCTCTGGCATGCCGGCGTGCAGACCGTGCTGCCACCGGGCTACCTGTGCTGCGGTTATCCCCAGCGCGGCTCGGGCCAGTTCGACAAGGCCGAGAAGATGATCACCGACAACCGGGTGCTCTTCCACCGTGTGGCCACCACCTTGAACTACCTGGACATCAAGACCGTGGTGGTGAGCTGCGGCACCTGCTACGACCAGCTGCAGGGCTACCAGTTCGACAAGATCTTCCCCGGCTGCCGCATCATCGACATCCATGAATACCTGCTGGAAAAGGGTGTGACCTTGCAGGGCAAGAGCTCCTACCTGTACCACGACCCTTGCCACACGCCGATGAAGCAGCAGGACCCGATGAAGACCGTCAAGGCGCTGGTCGGTGACAACGTGCTCAAGAGCGAACGCTGCTGCGGCGAATCGGGCACCTTGGGTGTGACCCGTCCCGATATCTCGACGCAGATCCGCTTTCGCAAGACCGAAGAAATCCGCAAGGGCGAAGCGCAGCTGCGCGAGTCCGGCCAGGTGGAGGCCAAGGAGAACGTCAAGATCCTGACCAGCTGCCCGAGCTGCCTGCAGGGCTTGAACCGCTACCAGGGTGACCTGCAAAACGGGCTGCTCGAAGCCGATTACATCGTCGTCGAGATGGCGCGCGAGATTCTGGGCGACAACTGGATGCCCGACTATGTGCAACGCGCCAACAACGGTGGCATCGAGCGGGTGCTGGTATGACCCATCCTGCGATCGAACCGAACCCCGGCTGCCCGCTGTGCGATGGTGCAGGCGGCCGTCTGGTGTGGCAGGGCGCTCGTGCGGGCGGTGCCTTGCGTGTCATCCATGCGCAAGAAGCGGGTTTTCCTGCTTTCTACCGGGTGGTCTGGGCTGCACATGTAGCAGAGTTCTCCGATCTGCCCGACGCGCAGCGCCAATGGTGCATGGATGCTGTGGTGGCTGTGGAGCTGGCATTGCGTGCAATGACCCCCGCGCCGCGCAAGATCAATGTGGCTGCGCTGGGCAATATGGTGCCGCATCTGCATTGGCATGTGATTGCTCGCTACAGCGGCGACAGCCACTTTCCGGGCTCGGTATGGGCTGCGGCGCAACGTGAGCGCAACGCTGCACTGGAAGCTGAGCTGACCGCGCAGCTGCCAGCCGCCCAGGCGCGCATGGTGGCTGCGCTAGAGCGCCTCGTTGCGGCATAATTGCTATTGTTTTTGATAGCATTGCGCACGCCAGTTGTGCGTAATGAGCTGTTTTATCCGCAGTGTGCGCTGCGGGGCTGTAAAGGAATCCGATGGCTGGCTTGAACCGCGATACCCCGACACCGACCGCGTTGACGGTGCATGGCGCAAGCCGCGTGCTGGAAGTGCAATATGCCGACGGCGCGGTATTCAAGCTGCCGTTCGAACTGCTGCGCGTGTATTCACCGTCGGCCGAAGTGCAGGGCCATGGCCCGGGCCAGGAAGTGCTGCAGACCGGCAAGCGCGATGTGGCCATCGTGGCGGTGGAGCCGGTGGGCAACTACGCCATCAAGCCCATCTTCTCCGACGGCCATGAAAGCGGACTCTACAGCTGGCAGTACCTCTACGAGCTGGGCAGCCGCCAAAGTGCGCTGTGGCAAGACTACCTCGACCGCCTGCAGGCAGCAGGTGCCGACCGCGACCAGCCGATGCCAGGCAAGGCGGGCAGTGCCTGCGGACACCAGCATTGAGCCAGCGCCGGCCCTGCTGGGCCAAGGGCGGCGTGGTCATTCGGAAAAATTTTGTATTTAAAGCTATTAAAATAATAGCTTCGACTATCCGTCATCCATAGCCTTGGGCGGTTTATGCGTTGAAATGCATACCCTCGAATAATCCGGGGTATGGGGGTCGGACGTTACAGAGCTTGCTAGCATTCACACCATGAGCACCACCCACTTTGGATTTGAGACCGTTGACGAGAAGGACAAGGCGCGCAAGGTGCGCGGTGTGTTCGACTCGGTCGCGAGCAAATATGACGTGATGAACGACCTGATGTCCGGTGGCTTGCACCGGGTCTGGAAGCATTACACCGTCATGGTTGCCAACCTCAAGGAAGGCCAGCGGGTGCTGGACATCGCAGGCGGTACCGGCGATCTGTCGTTGGCATTTGCGAAAAAGGTCGGCCACAGCGGCCAGGTGGTGCACACCGATATCAACGAGGCCATGCTGCGCGTGGGCCGCGACCGCCTGATCGACAAGGGGCTGAACCTGCCCACCACGGTCTGCGATGCGGAAGCCCTGCCTTTCCCGGACCAGCACTTTGACGTGGTGAGCGTGGCCTTCGGTCTGCGCAACATGACCAACAAGGACCAGGCGCTCAAGGAAATGTGCCGCGTGCTCAAGCCGCGCGGCAAGCTGCTGGTGCTGGAATTCTCCAAGGTGGCCAAGCCGCTGGAGAAGGCCTATGACTTGTATTCCTTCCAGGTGCTGCCACGTATAGGAAAGATGGTGGCCGGCGATGCCGACAGCTACCGCTACCTGGCCGAATCGATCCGCATGCATCCGGGCCAGGCTGAGCTCAAGGCCATGATGCAAAAAGCAGGCTTTGGCCATGTGGACTACCACAACATGACGGCAGGGATTACCGCCTTGCACGTCGGGATCAAATGCTGAAAAAGTAAGACGCGATACCGGTCGCAAAGCCAGGTGCCTGCCCAGCGCCCAGCGCAATACAACACAACAGACCGGAGTTGCTGAGAAGCGGGCGTGAACGCAATAGCCGGCGCCAAGGCGTGCCGGCACTAACAAAACGGAGCAAATATGACAAAACTGTGGTCAGTGGTCTTGGTGGTACTGCTGGCATTTGTGCACCTCGATGCCGATGCCAAGCGCATGGGAGGTGGCAAGTCCATGGGCCAGCAGTCCGGTAATGTGACCCAGCGGCAGGCCACGCCGGCGCAAGCGCCTGGCAACAATGCCACCGCACCTGCGCAGGCCCAGCGTCCCGCCACCCCGAATGCCGCCCCTGCTGCCCCCAAGAAGCCTTGGGGCGCGATGCTCGGCGGCCTGGCCGCCGGCCTGGGTCTGGCCTGGCTGGCCCATTCGCTGGGCTTTGGTGAAGCCTTTGCCAACATGCTGCTGATCGGCCTGGCCATCATGGCGGTGCTGGCCATCGTCGGCTTTGTGATGCGCCGCAAGGGTGCAGCTGCTGCCCAGCCTGCGCAGTCGCCGTTTGCGTTCCAGGGTGCAGGCAATGCCGCGCCGCAAGCGCCGGTATCGGCACCGGTGGCCCCGCAGTACAACCCCGAGAAGGTCGGCAACGATGCATCGGCCCGCCCCTGGGAGCAGGGTGCAGCGCCGGCTGCCGCCGCTGGCGGCAGCATGATCGGATCCGGCCTGGCCGGTGCGCAATCCTGGGGCGTGCCGGAAGGCTTCGATACCCATGGCTTCCTGGAAGCTGCCAAGCGCAATTTCGTGACCCTGCAATCTGCCTGGGACCGCTCGGACATCAACACCCTGCGCTCGATGATGACCGACGATATGCTCGGCGAAGTCAAGGGCCAGTTGCAGGACCGTGAGCAGCACCGTGAAGGCGTGCAGCCCAACCAGACCGATGTGGTGATGCTCGAAGCCCAGTTGCTGGGTATCGAGGATGTGGGCAATGCCTACATGGCCAGCGTCGAGTTCTCGGGCATGATCCGTGAAGAAGCCCATGCCGGCCCGAGCCCCTTCCGCGAAGTCTGGAACATGACCAAGCCCAAGGACGGCACCAGCGGCTGGCTGGTGGCAGGCCTTCAGGCTCTTCAGTAAGCAAACCGTAAAACTCCACCGCTTTGCCTGTTAATGCTTACGACAGGCGGCGGACTTGGGGAATAATTGGGGACTATGGCAACACAGTCCCCTTTTTCTTTTCCGGGCGGCATTTTTGCGCGCATTCTGGAGTCGGCCCAACCCCCGCAGTGGCTGGTGTCGGAGGTGCAGCACCGCGTGGTGCTGTTCCTCAACCATGTGCTGATGCAGGAAAGTGCGGCCATGGAGCGCCTGGTGCGCCAAAGCGGACGCGTGGTCCAGGTGCAGTGGCGCAGTATCGTGCTGGCGCTCAAGATCACCCCCGCCGGCCTGCTGGACCTGGCTGGCGCCCAGGAAACCCCCGACTTGCGCGTGCAGGTGGTCGATGATTCGCCACTGGCCTTGGCGCGCGGCGTCATCCAGGGCGAAAAGCCCGCCATCCGCATCGATGGCGATGTGCAGTTTGCCGCCGAGATCCAGTGGCTGGTGGACCATGTGCGCTGGGATGTGGAAGAAGACCTGGCCCGCCTGGTGGGTGACACCCCCGCGCATTGGCTGGCCCAGCTGGGCCAGCGCGTAGCGGCGGCGCTGCGCCAGTTTGTCAGCATGGGCGTGCGTACGGCCGACCGCTTTGGTGCCGGCCGCTTCAGCGCACAGGCCCAGCCGCCGGCGCCGCCGACGCCTCCCGGCTATGGTGCCGACAGCAGCGACACGGCCAGCGAGCGCAAACCGACATGACGCGCTTTCTACGCGGCTTCACCATATTGTGGGTGGTCTGGCGCTATGGTCTGCATGACATGGTGCTGTCGAGCTTCAACCATCCCTGGCTCAAGGGCATCACCCGGGTACTGCGCATAGGCCGCAAGTGGACGGAGCCGCGCGGCCAGCGCCTGCGTGAGGCGCTGGAGCAACTGGGCCCCATCTTTGTCAAGTTCGGCCAGGTGCTGTCCACCCGGCGCGACCTGCTGCCCCCCGATATCGCCGAAGAGCTGTCCCTGCTGCAGGACCGCGTGCCCTCGTTCGACCCGCGCATTGCGGTGCAGACCATCGAGCGTGCCTTCCGCAAGCCGCTGGCCGAGGTCTTTGTCAGCTTTGACGAAAAGCCCATTGCCAGCGCTTCGATTGCCCAGGTGCACTTTGCCACCATCCGCACGCGTGCGGGTGAGCTGCGCGATGTCGCCGTCAAGGTGCTGCGCCCGGGCATGCTGCCGGTGATCGACAGCGACCTGGCGCTGATGCGCACGATGGCCGAGCTGGTCGAGAAGTTCTCTGCCGACGGCAAGCGCCTCAAGCCGCGCCAGGTGGTGGCCGAGTTCGACACCTACCTGCACGACGAGCTCGATCTGATGCGCGAGGCCTCGAACGCCGCCCAGCTGCGCCGCAACATGGAAGGTCTGGACCTGGTGCTGATCCCCGAGGTGTTCTGGGATTTCTGCCACCAGGAAGTGATGGTGATGGAGCGCATGAATGGCGTGCCCATCAACCAGGTCGATACCTTGCGCGCTGCCGGTGTCGATATCCCCAAGCTCGCCCGCGATGGCGTGACCATTTTCTTCACCCAGGTGTTCCGCGATGGCTTTTTCCATGCGGATATGCACCCGGGCAATATCCAGGTGAGCCTGGAGCCCGAGAGCTTCGGCCGCTATATTTCGCTGGACTTCGGCATTGTCGGCACCCTGACCGAGTTCGACAAAGAGTATCTGGCGCAGAACTTCACCGCTTTTTTCCGCCGCGACTACAAGCGCGTGGCCGAGCTGCACATCGAAAGCGGCTGGGTGCCGCCCGACACCCGGGTCGATGAACTGGAGGCAGCCATCCGCGCGGTATGCGAGCCGTATTTCGACCGCCCGCTCAAGGAGATCTCGTTGGGCATGGTGCTGATGCGCCTGTTCCAGACCTCGCGGCGCTTTCAGGTCGAGATCCAGCCCCAGCTGGTGCTGCTGCAAAAGACGCTGCTCAATATCGAAGGCCTGGGCCGCCAGCTCGACCCGGACCTGGACCTGTGGAGCACCGCCAAGCCCTTTCTCGAGAAATGGATGCTCGACCAGATGGGCCCCCAGCGCCTGTGGCGCGAGCTCAAATCCCAGGCGCCGCGCTATGCCAAGCTGCTGCCCGACATGCCGCGCCTGGTGCACCAGTACCTGGCGCGCAACAGCCAGGGCCCGGACAGCGACCTGATGCTCAAGGAGTTGCTGGTGCAGCAGAAATTGACGAACAAGCTGCTGCAGATCATCATCTGCGGTGGTATTGGCTTCGTGCTGGGGCTGGTGGTGCTGCAACTGCTGATCCGCGTCCGAATTTTCTAATCCTCAATCCCCAGCCTTACCCTTTGCAGGAGTGACAACGTGCTGCTCTACATGGTGATCGCCTACCTATTCGTGACCATTGGCGTAGGTCTGTGGGCCGCCAAGCGGGTGAAGAATACCGCCGACTTTGCGGTCGCGGGCCGGAACCTGCCGCTGTTCATGATCATTACCACCACGTTTGCGACCTGGTTCGGGTCGGAGATCGTGCTGGGCGTGCCGGCCAAGTTCATCGAAGGCGGCCTGCGCAATGTGGTCGAAGACCCGTTTGGTGCCGGCACCTGCCTGATCCTGGTGGGCCTGTTCTTTGCGGCCAAGCTCTACCGCATGAACCTGCTGACCATCAGCGACTACTACCGCAAGCGCTATGGCAGCGCGGTGGAGATCATCTGCTCGCTGATCATCATGCTGAGCTACCTGGGCTGGGTCTCCGCCCAGGTCACGGCCCTGGGCCTGGTGTTCAACCTGCTCTCGGGCGGCGCGGTCAGCATCTCCATGGGCATGGTGATTGGCGTGGTGTCCATCCTGGCCTACACCTTGTTTGGCGGCATGTGGTCGGTGGCCGTCACCGATTTTGTGCAGATGATCATCCTCGTGGTGGGCCTGATGGTGCTGGCCTTCTTCGCCTCGGACATGGCCGGCGGCGCCGGCAAGGTGATCGACCTGGCCACCAGCCGCGATCTGTTCCAGTTCTGGCCCGAGCCGACCTGGCATGACATCGTCTTCTTCTTTGCCGCAGCCATCACGATGATGCTGGGCTCGATTCCGCAGCAGGACGTGTTCCAGCGCGTGATGTCGGCCAACACCGAGAAGTCGGCCGTGCGCGGCACGGTGATCGGCGGCTCGGCCTATATTTTGTTCGCCTTTGTGCCCATGTTCCTGGTAGCCAGCGCACTGATCATCATGCCCGAGGCCACGGCCAGCCTGCTCAAGGACGACCCGCAAAAGGTGCTGCCCACGTTGGTGATGGAGAAGATGCCGTTTGTGATGCAGGTGCTGTTCTTTGGCGCGCTGCTGTCTGCCATCAAGTCCTGTGCCTCGGCCACGTTGCTGGCCCCGAGCGTCACCTTCACCGAGAACATCTGGCGCCAGTTCCGCCCCCAGGTGAGCGACCGCGAGAACCTCAAGACGATGCGCATCAGCGTGCTGGTGTTCAGCGCCTGCGTGCTGGCCTATTCGATCCGCATGCAGGGCACCCCCATCTATGAGCTGGTCTCGGGCGCCTACCAGGTGCCGCTGGTCGGCGCCTTTGTGCCGCTGGTGATGGGCCTGTACTGGAAGCGTGCCACCACCCAGGGGGCGCTGCTGGCGGTGTTCCTGGGCATCGGCGTCTGGCTGTCAGGCTTGAACATGGCCTGGGGCGCTGCGTTCCCGGCCCAGCTGGCCGGCGTGCTGGCTGCCTTCACCGGCATGGTGGCCGGCTCGCTGCTGCCGCAGGCCATCCGCAACCAGAAGACGGATGTGCAGGCCTTTGTGGCCGATACCGCGCCTGCTGCCGGCGCAGCAGTGGCGGGACGCTGAGCGAGCGGGGCTGGACGGCGGGCGTAGTGCTTAGCCTACGCCCGGGATCGGTTTTGCAACCCGCCTATAATCAAGAGTTTCCCTCCGTTTTCTTACACGCGCGATGCCTATTTACGCCTACAAGTGCAGTGCCTGCGGCTATGCCAAGGATGTTTTGCAAAAGATATCGGATGCGCCGCTGACGGACTGCCCCGAATGCAAGCAAGCCAGCTTTTCCAAGCAACTGACGGCCCCGGGGTTCCAGCTCAAGGGTACGGGCTGGTATGCCACCGATTTCAGCGGCAAGTCGGCCAGTGCCGCGCCAGCGGGTGCGCCTGCCGCTGAGGCGGCCGCGCCCGCAGCGGCACCCGCACCTGCGTCTGCACCCGCACCGGCTGCCAGCAGCAGCTCGGCGGTCTGAAAGCGGCGTGCGGTGATGGCGCCCCTGCGTAAATGGTTGCTGACCGGGCTGCTGGTCATTGTGCCGGGGGTCATCACGGTCTGGGTGCTCAACTGGATCATCGGCACGCTCGACCAGACCTTGCTGATCCTGCCGCAACACTGGCAGCCAGACGAGGTCCTGGGCTACCATATTCCCGGCTTTGGTGTGGTGCTGACCTTGGCGATCCTGCTGATCGTCGGCGGCATTGCGAGCAATTTTGTCGGCCGCAAGCTGGTCGCCTGGGGCGATGCGCTGGTCAGCCGCATTCCGGTGGTGCGCTCGATTTACTCGAGCGTCAAGCAGGTCTCCGACACCTTGTTTTCCGAGAGCGGCAATGCCTTCCGCACCGCCGTCATGGTGCAGTGGCCCCATCCCGGCATGTGGACCATCGGCTTTGTGACCGGTGCTCCCAGCGGTGAGCTGGACAGCCACCTGCACCAGAACCCGGACAGTGCCGATACCGCTTTTGTCAGCGTCTATGTGCCCACCACGCCCAACCCGACGGGCGGCTACCTGGTGATGGTGCCCAAGCGCGATTGCATTGAATTGAATATGAGCGTGGATGCTGCGCTTAAATACATCGTCTCGATGGGGGTCGTGGCTGCGCCCGATGCCCCGGCGGGGTCTAAATAACTGAGAACTAAGGCACCTTTGTCGGTGCAGGAAGATTGGCTATGGCAATGCGTTCCCAATACTGCGGTCAAGTGACCGAAGCCCAGATGGGCGAAACCGTGAGCCTGTGCGGCTGGGTCAATCGCCGCCGTGACCACGGTGGTGTGATTTTCATCGACCTGCGTGACCGCGAAGGCTATGTGCAGGTGGTCTGCGATCCCGACCGCGCCGAGATGTTCAAGGTCGCCGAGGGCGTGCGCAATGAGTTCTGCGTGCAGGTCAAGGGTCTAGTGCGTGCCCGTCCTGACGGCACCACCAACGATTCGATCAAGAGCGGCAAGATCGAGGTGCTGTGCCACGAACTGAACGTGCTCAATGCGTCGGTGACGCCTCCGTTCCAGCTCGACGACGAGAACCTGTCGGAGACCGTGCGCCTGACCAACCGCGTGCTGGACCTGCGCCGCCCCGCGATGCAGCGCAACATGATGCTGCGCTACAAGACGGCCATTCAGGTGCGCAACTTTCTCGACAAGGAAGGCTTCATCGACATCGAAACGCCGATGCTGGGCAAGAGCACGCCCGAAGGCGCGCGTGACTACCTGGTGCCCAGCCGCGTGCACGACGGCGAATTCTTCGCGCTGCCCCAGTCGCCCCAGCTGTACAAGCAGATGCTGATGGTGGCCGGCTACGACCGCTACTACCAGATCACCAAGTGCTTCCGCGACGAAGACCTGCGCGCTGACCGCCAGCCCGAGTTCACGCAGATCGACTGCGAAACCTCGTTCCTGAACGAAGAAGAGATCCGCGCCATTTTCCAGCGCATGATCAAGGAAGTGTTCCAGACCCAGCTGAATGTGGATCTGGGCGAGTTCCCGATCATGACCTACCAGGACGCAGCCTTCCGCTTTGGCTCGGACAAGCCGGACCTGCGCGTCAAGCTGGAGTTCACCGAGCTGACCGACGTGATGAAGGACGTGGACTTCAAGGTCTTCTCCGGCGCTGCCAACATGAAGGGCGGCCGCGTGGTGGGTCTGCGTGTGCCAGGCGGCGCGCGCGAGCAGGGCGGTCTGTCGCGTGGCGACATCGACGCCTACACCGACTTCGTCAAGATCTATGGCGCCAAGGGCCTGGCCTACATCAAGGTCAATGAGCTGGCCAAGGGCCGTGACGGCCTGCAGTCGCCGATCGTCAAGAACATCCATGACGCCGCGATTGCCGAGATCCTCAAGCGCACCGAAGCGCAGGACGGCGATCTGATCTTCTTTGGCGCCGACAAGGAAAAGGTGGTCAACGACGCCATCGGCGCGCTGCGCATCAAGATCGGCCACAGCGCCTTCGGCAAGAGCACCGGCCTGTTTGAAGACCGTTGGGCACCGCTGTGGGTGGTGGACTTCCCGATGTTCGAGTACGACGAGGAAAACGACCGCTGGGCGGCCGTGCACCACCCCTTCACGTCGCCCAAGGACGGCCATGAGGACCTGATGGACACCGACCCCGGCAAGTGCATTGCCAAGGCCTACGACATGGTGCTCAACGGCTGGGAACTGGGCGGCGGCTCGGTGCGTATCCACCGCGCCGACGTGCAGTCCAAGGTGTTCACGGCCCTGAAGATCAGCGCCGAAGATGCACGTGCCAAGTTCGGCTACCTGCTGGATGCGCTGCAGTACGGCGCGCCTCCTCACGGCGGCCTGGCCTTCGGTCTGGACCGTCTGATCACCTTGATGACCGGCTCCGAGTCGATCCGCGACGTGATTGCCTTCCCCAAGACCCAGCGCGCCCAGGACCTGCTGACCCAGGCCCCGTCGCCAGTGGACGAAAAGCAGCTGCGCGAGCTGCACATCAAGCTGCGTAACCCTGCGGGCGCGCAGTAAGCGTACCGCGCCGTGCATGGGCCTGCCTTGATGCACGGCGCCGCCACAAGGCCAAAGCCCTCCGGGCTTTGGCCTTTTTTGTCATTCCGGGGCGCTATGCTCTGGCCTGACTGACAGATTGCAAAGGTAGCCATGCAAGCGATGACTGCACATTCCAACCGCAGCGGGTGCTGGGCACGCGGCATGGCCGTGGCCGCCATCGCGCTGGCCTTGGCCGGCTGCGGCGAGAAAAAGACCGAGCTGGGCCAGGGAGGCTCCGAAGTCTCCGGCTCGGCCGGGCCGGCGGGCGGCCAGGGCGCGCATGCCAGCCTGGAGCGCTGCGATGCGCCGATTGCCACCGTGGCCTTGATGGAGAACCCGCGCGGCTACGTGATGCCCAGCAGCGTGAACCTGCCGCCAACCCCTGTGCCGCTGGTGCGCTTGCTGATGCAGCAAAGCGGCTGCTTTCGCGTGGTGGACCGGGCCGGTGGCCTGGAGGGCACCATCCGCGAAGGCGAGCTGCAGGATGCCGGCGTGCTGCGCCCCCATGGCACAGTGCAAAAGCGCAAGGGCTACGAAGCCCAGTACACGATGGTGCCCAACCTCACCTTCAGCGAGCAGGATGCCGGCCGGGGCCTGGCGGGCATCATCGCGATGATCCCGGTGCTGCGCGATATCGCAGGGCTGGCCGGTGTGGCCGAGCAGGTCAAGTTCAAGGAGGCGCAGACGGCCCTGTTCCTGACCGACAACGAAACCACCGAGCAGGTCGCCGCTGCTACCGGCTCGGCCCGTGCGACCGACCTGGGCGTGGGCGGCGTGCTGCTGGGCCGCCTGGGTGGCGGCGCTGGCATGGGCTGGAGCAATACCAATGAGGGCAAGGTGATTGCCGCTGCGTTCCTGAACGCCCACAACCTGATGGTGCAGCAGGTGCGGTTGCTGCAGGCCAAGGCCTTGCCACCGGCGGTGGCCACCCGCAAGCCTGAGGCCAAGCGTTGACGATGCAAGCGGCCCCAGGCGCCAGCCTGCCCTACAAACTGCCGCGCTCGGTACTGGTCATCATCCACATGGCCGATCTGCAGGTGCTGCTGCTGCGCCGCGTCAGCCAGATGGAGGGCCAGGACTACTGGCAACCGGTGACCGGCAGCCAGGACAGCGATAGCGAGAGCTGGCAGGAGACGGCCATCCGCGAGGTCTTCGAGGAAACCGGCATCGATGCCCGGCAGCCCGGCTGCGTGCTGCGCGACTGGCATCTGGAGAACACCTACCCGATCTACCCGGCCTGGCGCCACCGCTATGCGCCCGATGTCTGCATGAACACCGAGCATGTGTTCAGCCTGCAGGTGCCGTCCTACACCAAGATCGTGCTCAGCCCCCGTGAGCACACCGCCCATGCGTGGCATGATTGGCAAGAGGCAGCACAGCGCTGCTATTCCATATCGAACAGCGAAGCCATTCTCTGGCTGCCGAGGTTCATAGCTTCATGACCGATACTCACGACGATTTACCGATACTGCGGGTGGCCACCTACAACATCCACAAAGGGGTGCAGGGCCTGGGACCCGTGCGCAGGTTGGAGATCCACAACCTAGGGCTGGCGGTCGAGCAGATGGATGCCGACATCATCTGCCTGCAGGAGGTGCGCAAGGACAACCGCAAGGAAGAGAGTTTCTTCAACAACTGGCCCGAGCAGAACCAGGCGGATTTTCTGACCCCGCTGGGCTACACCGCCGCCTACCGCACGAATGCCACCACGCGCTGGGGCGAGCATGGCAATGCGCTGCTCACCCGCTGGCCGATTCTGGAATCCAACCACCGTGACATCTCCGACCACCGCTTCGAGCAGCGTGGCCTGTTGCATGTGGCGATGGATATTGCCGGCCAGCGCATCCACACCATCGTCGTGCACCTGGGCCTGGTGCATGGCAGCCGCCTGCGCCAGACGGCGCTGATCCATGAGTTCATCAAGGCCCATGTGCCCGATGACGAGCCGGTGATTGTCGCCGGCGACTTCAACGACTGGGGCTTTCAGGTCAAGCGCATGCTGGCCGGGTTTGGCTTGTTTGAATACGACGAGCAGCCGCTGATGACCTATCCTTCGCGCCTGCCCGTCGTACAGCTGGACCATGTCTACGCCCGGGGCTTGACGCCCTGCGGCCTGTTTGTGCCCCGGGGCCGTATCTGGTGGCGCATGTCCGACCATTTGCCGTTGATTGCCGAGTTCCGCCTGCGCGACTGAGGCAAAAGCCGTTTTTCGGCTTTTGGGCGCCGCGTGCTATCGAATCCATAGCTTTTGCCCTTTTCTTGCGCTGGCCGAAGGGCAAGAAACACCTTATGCTTGCGGGTCTGCAATCGCTGCTACCATCCCCGCTATGTTTACAGAACTATCCGATCCGAATAAAGCACCCGCCAGCGACGAAGGCACGCCGGTGTCCGTCAAGATCCGTGAGCGGATAGTGGCAGCCCAGCAGCGCTTCCATGCCAACGACAACATCTCCGAGTTCATCGAGCCCGGTGAGCTGGAGCAGCTGCTCGACGAAGTCGAGAGCAAGATGCAGGGCGTGCTCGACAGCATGGTCATCAACACCAAGGACGACCACAACACCCGCAACACTGCGCGCCGTGTCGCCAAGATGTACCTGACCGAGGTGTTCAAGGGCCGCTATGTGCCCCAGCCCGAGGTCACCGCCTTCCCCAATGCCGAGCACCTCAACGAGCTGATGATCGTCGGCCCGATCACCGTGCGCAGCGCCTGCAGCCACCACCTCTGCCCGGTCATCGGCAAGGTCTGGATCGGCGTGCTGCCCAACAAGAACACGAATGTGATCGGCCTGTCCAAATACGCCCGCCTGGTCGACTGGGTGCTGGGCCGTCCTCAGATCCAGGAAGAGGCCATCGTGCAGCTGGCCGATCTGATCATGAAGAAAACCCAGCCCGACGGCTTGGCCGTGGTGCTGGAGGCCTCGCACTTCTGCATGTCCTGGCGCGGTGTGCGCGAGATGGACTCCAAGATGCTCAACTCCGTCATGCGGGGCGAGTTCCTGACCAACCCCAATCTGCGGCGCGAGTTCCTGTCGCTGATTCCACAGCGCGCAGGCAACTGATCTGCACCCTGACCTTGTGACACCCGGGCCCGCCCCGGGTTATTTTTTTCCTGCCCCGTTTCTACCGTTTCGCCAGCCATGACGCTCCATGCTTTCACGCTCATCATCGCGGCCGGCATCATCCACGCTTTCTGGAACATCGTTGCCAAAAAAGCCGGGGGCGATGCCCGCTTCTCGCTGTTCACTTCGGTGCTCAATGCGCTGGTGTGGCTGCCGGTGGGCTGGTGGGTGGGCAAGGATGTGGTGCCGCTGTGGGGTACGACCGAATGGGCCTTTGTCTCGGCCAGCGCCTTGCTGCATATCTTCTACTTTGTCACCTTGCTGCGCGGCTACCGGGTGGCCGATCTGACCGTGGTCTACCCGCTGGCGCGCGGTAGCGGGCCACTGATCTCGTCGATGGTGGCGGTGCTGTTTCTGGGCGAGCATCTGTCGAGCCTGGGTGCCGTGGGCATTGCCGCTGTTGTCGCGGGCGTGTTCCTGATCGCAGGCGGCCCGGCCATGCTGCGCGCCGCCACCCGGCCCGGCCCCGGCGAGGCGCGGGACCGCACCATCAAGGGCCTGTACTACGGGCTGCTGACAGGCCTGTTCATTGCCGCCTATACGGTGGTGGACAGCTATGCCGTCAAGGTGCTGCTGCTGTCGCCCATCTTGCTGGACTACATGGGCAACCTGGTGCGTGTCGTGATGCTGGCGCCGCTGGGCGTGATGGATTGGGGCGAGACCCGGCGCCTGTGGCTGCAGCAGTGGCGCTTTGCGCTGGTCGTCGCCATCTTCAGCCCCATGGCCTATGTGCTGGTGCTGTATGCGGTGCAGACTGCGCCCATCTCGCATGTGGCGCCTGCGCGCGAGGTCTCGATGCTGTTTGCCGCGCTGATTGGCGGCAAGCTGCTGGGCGAGGGCGACCGCCTGCTGCGCATTGCCGGTGCGCTGCTGATTGGCGTAGGCGTGGTCGCGCTGGGACTGGGCTGAGCGATGCCCAGCGCTGCGTTGCCACCGGTACTGGGCTGCGATTTCAGCAGCAGCCCGAGCCGGCGCAAACCCGTGGTGCTGGCCTGGGGCCAGCTGGATGCTGAGGCGGGCACGGTGGCACTGCAGGGCTTTCATAGCTTTGCCAGCTTGGCCCAGTGGCAGGAGTTTTTGCAGCAGCAGCCTGCCTGGGTCGGGGGTTTTGACCTGCCGTTTGCACTGCCGCGCGAACTGGTCAGCCAACTGGGCTGGCCCAGCGACTGGCAGGCCTGCATGCAGCACTACGCCGGCATGGAGCGCAGCGAGATCCGCACCCTGTTCAAGGCCTTTTGCGATGCCAGGCCCCCCGGTGGCAAGTTTGCCCACCGCGCCACCGATGGGCCCGCGGGCTCCAGCCCGTCGATGAAATGGGTCAATCCGCCGGTGGCCTGGATGCTGCACGCCGGTCTGCCCCGGCTGCTGGATGTGGGGGCGGATTTTCCAGGTCTGCTGCGCCGAGAAAGCGCCCGTGTGGCGCTGGAGGCCTACCCCGGCATGCTGGCGCGCGAGCTGATTGGCCGCCGCAGCTACAAAAGCGACGACCGCCAGCGCCAGACGCCCGAGCGTGCCCAGGCCAGGGCAGAGTTGCTGGATGCCTTGCAGCAAGGCCAGCACCATTTGGGGCTGCGTCTGCTGGCTGATACCGCGCAACTGCAGACCATGGCGGCAGATGCCTGTGGCGACCACCTCGATGCCGCCATCTGCATGTTGCAGGCTGGCTGGGCGCTGGCCCAGCATGCGGCGGGCCATGCGCTGTATGGCCTGCCGCCCGGCATTGACCCGCTGGAAGGCTGGATCGTCACTGCGCCGCTGTCACGCCCGTAAGCGCAGGCAGATCTGGTCGGCTGGGCCGCAGGCCATAATGTGCCGGTTCTTCGCCGCTGGTCTGCGGCCCTTTCCCGAGACATTCCTATGCCCACTTTCCAATCCCTGCTGGCCTTTTTTGGTGTTGCCGTGTTGCTGGCGCTGTCGCCAGGGCCGGACAACCTGTTTGTGCTGATGCAATCGATACAGCGCGGCTGGCGCGTGGGCATTGCCGTGGTCGTGGGCCTGTGCTTGGGCGTGGTGGTGCACACCACGGCGGTTGCGCTGGGGCTGGCAGCGGTGTTTGCCGCGTCCAGCATTGCATTCACGGTGCTCAAGTGGTGTGGCGCGGCCTACCTGGCCTACCTCGCCTGGGGTGCCTGGCGGGCACCGGTGGCTGCAGATGCATCTGCTGGCGGAGCGGCCGCCAGCGGAAGCGGTCGGACGGACATCGCAGGCACGGACCTGCTGGTCATGGTGCGCCGTGGCGTGGTGATGAACCTCACCAACCCCAAGGTGCTGATCTTCTTCCTGGCCTTTTTGCCGCAGTTTGCCGACCCTGCCATCGGCCCGGTCGGCCCGCAGATCTTTGTGTTTGGCGCCGTGTTCATCCTGGCGGCTTTCCTGGTGTTTGGCGCCATTGCGCTGTTCTCGGGCGCCTTTGGCAATCTGCTGCTGCGCTCACCGCGCGCACAGTTCTGGCTCAACAAGATTACCGCCGTGGTATTTGTGGGCCTGGCGGTCAAGCTGGCCACCGCGCAGCGCTGAGGCGCTGCCAAGGGCGCCTGCGCTGGCGGCGCATCAGCTGTGGTGGTAGCGGTATTCCTGCGTCTTGCCGCCATAGCCATAGGCGGCGGCGCGGGCATCGATCACATGCACATAGGACACCGGGTGCAATTGCGGCATCAGGCTTGCCATCGTGTCATACACCGCTTGCAGGTAGCGCGCTTTCTCCGCCTTGGTATTGGTCTCGTCGGTGATGCTGATATCCAGCTGAAAGGCCGACTGCCCCAGCTCCTCCAGCGTCTGGCCTGCAATCCACCAGTCCTGCGCTGCGACCTGGTTGAAGGCGATGGCAATCACCTCGGGGCGCTTGCCCAGAATGTCTTGCGTCAGCCGGGCAATGGCCTGGCTGATCTGTTGCTGGCGCTCCGCATGGCGGGGGCCGGAGAGTTGGATGGCGATATGGGGCATGGAAGGCTCCTGGGTGGGACGATGGGGCGATTGTGCGAGTCCTCTTTGCATTTGAAAAACGGGAAGATATGATCGTATCCATCTGTTATGCCGCTGGATAGACCATGGCCCATCTGGACCTCGCCCAGCTCCGCACCCTGATCGCCGTTGTCGAGGCCGGCAGCCTCACGGCCTCCGCGCCGCAGCTGTTTCTGTCGCAGTCGGCGGTGAGCGAGCAGGTCAAGAAGCTGGAAGACTGCATTGGCAAGCCGCTGCTGCTGCGCAGCAAGACCGGCGTGCTGCCCACGGCGGCCGGCACCCAGCTGCTGGGCCATGCACGGGCGCTGGTAGGCATGGCCGACCATGCCTTGCGTGACATGCGCGGCCTGGCACTGCAGGGGGCCCTCAAGCTCGCCGTTACCGACTACTTCAAACCCGATGCGCTGGCGCGCATGCTCAAGGCCCTGGCCGAGCGCCACCCTGCTGTGCGGCTGGAGGTCAGCGTGCTGCGCAGCGCCGAGGTGGAGGCCGCCTATGCCCAGGGGCAGTGCGACCTGGGCGTGGTGATGGCGCTGCCCCCTTTCAAACAGCGCCTGCAGTTGCTGGGGCCGGAGGAGCCGCTGGTCTGGGCCCGTGCCCGCCAATGGGTGGCCGAGCCCGGCCAGCCGCTGCCGCTGCTGGTGCTGCCCGACAGCTGCGCGCTGCGCCACTATGCCGAGACGCGTTTGCGCCAGCAGGGCGTGGACTATGTGGTGGCCCACCAGGCCTCTGGCGTTGCCGGCCTGCAGTCGGCCATTGCGGCCGGTCTGGGGGTGGCCTGCATCAATGCGGCGGTGCTGACCGAGGCGATGGCGCCCGTCCCGCCCGCTGCAGGTTTGCCGCGCCTGAGCCGTGTGCGTTTTGGCCTGCTGCCGGTGCAGGGGGCCGAGCCTGCGCTGGTGCAGCAGGTGCGGGCCTTGCTGCAATCGGATTGGGTCGCCTGAACCTTCACGAGGCCAGGGAGGGCGGCAAGCCCAGGCCCTGGTAAATGCGCCGCATATGCGCCGCCAGCCGTTTGGATTGCGGCTGCTGGTTGTGCCAGGGCTGCACCAGGTTTTGCAAGGCCGTCCACTGGCCGCTGTGCCGCAGCGCGCTCCAGTAGAGCTGGCTGAACAGGTCGCGCTGGGCATGGCTGCCGCCTATCTCGGCCAGGCGTGCAATCAACGGGCCCAGCAGCTGGGCAGCCTGCAGATACCGGCCCTGTGCATGGGCCAGCAGGCCCCGCGCGGCGGGCAGGCAGACATCCTGCCAGACGGTGCGCAGCCGGGGCTGCAGCTGCGCATCGGCATGGTTTTGCATGCTGGCCAGCAGCTGCTGCGCGGCCTGCCATTGCCCGGCGCGTGCCAGACCGTACAGGTACTGCAGATCCAGAAACGGCAGCACATGGTCATGCTGGCGCTGTAGCAGATAGGGGCTGAGCTGCTGCCAGCGCTGGCCGACGTCAACGCCTTCCAGCTCCAGCCGCGCCAGCAGCGAGATGGAGCCGATCTGGTCCTGCGAATAGGCAGGCACCACGCCCCAGACCTGGCTGTCATGCAGCTGCAGGGCCTCGTCGTGGCGCGCATCCTCCATCAGGAACAGCGCCAGGTGCCACCAGTTGTGCGTCTGCATGAAGGAGTTCAGCCCCGTCCAGCTGCTGCTGGCGCCTTGCATAAAGGCCAGGCCCTCGTCCACCCGGCCTTCGGTCAGCAGCACATGGGCCAGCGCATGGTGGGCCCAGGGCTCTTTGAAACGCAGCTGCAGCGCATGGCGCGCTGCGCGCTCGGCCGGCCCGAGCAGATGGCATTGCTCATAGGCAAAGGCCAGCATGCCGTGGAAGTAGGGGATATCGGCGCAGTGCGGCAGGGCGTTCAGTGCCATGCGCAGCATGGCCGGTGAATCGCCCAGGTTGAAGGCATGGTAGTGCGCGAGCTTGAGCGCAGCGAGATCGCGGGGGTAGTGATGGACCAGCGCTTCCAGCCTGTGCGCGGCCAGGGGCGTGTCGCCATCGGCCCAGGCCTCGATGGCGGCCAGCCACTGCGCTTCGCGGTCATGGGCCTGCGCCAGCTGGGTGCGGGCGCGCTGCAAAAAGGGCCGCGCCTGCTGGGCGGCCTGGGCGTCTTCGGCAAACAGATGGAGCGCCGCGCACCAGGTCTGCACCAGCGGGCTGGGGTCCTGCGCAGCGATGTCCAGGATACGCAGCACGCGCATCTCGCAGGCGGCAAAGCCTTCTGCAAAATCGTTCAGGTAGGGCAGGGCGGCCGCATCGCTGCTCACCGGGTTGCCATACAGATCGTGCTGCATGCCCATGCGTTTGTCTCCTCGGCTCAGGCCTTGGGCGGCTGGGGCCAGGGCTTTTGCGGGCCACGGATCTGCTCGAAAGCCCGCGACAGCTGCAGCACGCCCAGGTCGTCAAAACGCGCGCCGGCAATCTGCAGGCCAATGGGCAGGCCGGCTGTGGTGTAGCCGCAGTTGATGGAGGCGGCCGGCTGCTCCGACATGTTGTAGGGCACGGTAAAGCCGATGTGCTCCAGCGGGCGCAAGGGGTCATTGGTCGGGGATGCCCATTCGGCCGCAAAGGCGACGTGGGGCGCCACCGGCGAGATCACAAAGTCGAACGCGCTGCAGGCCTTGACGGTGGCCAGGCGCACCTGGTGGAACTGCTGGCTGGCCTGGAAGACTGCGCTGCCGCTCATGCCCTCTGCGCTTTCGGCCCAGCTGCGGATATAGGGCAGCACCTTGTCGCGCTGCGCGCTGCTGAGTGCCTGCAGGTCGGTCAGCGAGCGCATGCGCCAGAAGCGGTCCATGCCGTCGAGCATCGCGGGCGTCATGAAGGCGGGCATCGGCGTGATCCGGGCGCCAGCGGATTCCAGCAGTGCAGCAGCCTGCTCGATGGCGGCGCGCACCTCGGGCTGCAGCGGCAGGCCGCAGCCCGCATCGAGCAAGAGGCCAATGCGTTTGCCCCGGATAAAGTCCGCACCGGTGGTGGCCACGCTGCTCCAGGCCATCTCCTGCGGCGGCAGGCTCATGGTGTCGCGCACATCGGGGGCCGACAGCACCTGCATCATCAGCGCCGAATCGTCCACGCTGCGGGTCATCGGCCCCGCAGCGCGGCCTTGGTACGGTGGGTCGATGGGAATGCGGCCCAGGCTGGGCTTGAGGCTGTAGATACCGCACCAGCTGGCCGGCAGGCGCAAGGAGCCACCGATGTCGGTGCCGATATGCAGCGGCCCGTAGCCTGCGGCTGCCGCCGCACCGCCACCGGCGCTGGAGCCGCCCGGGCCCTTGCTCAGGTCCCAGGGGTTGCGCGCCAGCGGGTGGAAGCTCGACAGGCCCGACGACAGCATGCCGTAGTCAGGCATCGTGGTCTTGCTGAAGCAGATGGCATGGGCCTCGCGCAGGCGGGCTGCGGGCGGCGCATCCGCAGCCGCGGGCACGAGGGTGACGGCCGCTGTGCCTGCGGGCAGTGGGTCGCCCTGGGTGGCGATGTTCTCCTTGATCGTCACCGGCAGGCCATCGAGCAGGCCGGCGGGTGCGCCCTTGTGCCAGCGTGCTTCGCTGGCGCGGGCCTGCGCCAGCGCCTCTTCAGGCCGGTACAGGTAGGTGGCGCACAGATGCGGCTCCCACTGCCCGACATGGTCGATGACGGATTGCATGACATCGACAGGGGAGAGTTCTTGCTTTTGGTAGGCGGCCAGCAGCGCTGTGGCGGGCCAATCGTGCAACGCGGTCATATCGGGCAGGGGGTGTGAAAAGGGTAGGGACGCGGAAAGAAAAAACGCCCATCTCGGCAGGCCGTAGATGGGCGGTGTGCTGGTTTGAAGCCTAGCGCAAGACCGGGTTCAAGCCCAGTACATGGATGACAGGTCGTTGATGAAGATCGGCATGTCCTTCCACAGGCCACGCACGTTCTTCGCGGCAATGGTCACCCACTGCGGCTGGTACAGGTAGACGTTCGCGGCATCTTCGGCCAGCAGGCGCTGGGCCTCGCCCAGCAGGCGCGAGCGGTCGGCCGGGCGGGCTTCGAGCTTGATCTGTTCGAACAGCTTGTTGAACTTCTCGGACTTGTAGCCCCAGTAGTAATCGGGCCGGGTGTAGTTCTCCAGGTCGAAAGGCTCGACGTGCGAGATCAGCGACAGGTCGTAGTTCTTGTTGGTGTAGGTGCCCGAGAGCCACTGCGCCCATTCCACGTTCTGCAGCTTGACCTCGACGCCGATCTTGGCCAGTTGCGCGGCAATGATCTCGCCGCCCTGGCGCGCATACGGCGTGGGCGGTAGGGTCATGCTCAGGCTCAGCGGCGTCTTCACGCCAGCCTCGGCCATCAGCTTCTTGGCCTTTTCCACATCAAAGGGGTTGATGCCGGTAGTGTCCACATAGCCATAGGCGCCGGGCACGTAGTGGCTGCCAATCGGCACGCCCAGGCCTTCGGCCGCACCGGCAATGACGGCCTTGCGGTCGATGGCCGCAGACAGTGCGCGGCGCACACGCACATCGTCCAGCGGCTTGCGGCGCTCGTTGATGGCGACGATGGTCTTGGCGCGCGAGCCGGAGATGACCACCTGGTAGCGCGGGTTGGTCTTGAACTGGTCGATGCCACGGGCCGAGACACGCGGGAAGATGTCCACATCACCGGCCAGCAAGGCGGCCACTTGCGCGGCGGCATCCGAGATGAAGCGGAAGGTGGCGCGGCGAATGCGGATGCTGCCGGGGTTGCGGTACTGCGGCCAGGCATCCAAGGTGATCGATGCCCCTTTGCTCCAGTTGCCCAGCTTGTAGGGGCCGGTGCCGATGGGCTTGGTCGCGTTGCTGTCGGCGCTCTTGGGCTCCACGATGATCGAGGTGGCCTGGCCCAGCACGAACAGCAGGTCCGGGTCGATTTCCTTGTTGAGAATCACCACCGTGTGGTCGTCCACCACCTGGGCCGTGAGGTTGGCGAAGGTACGCTTGTCCTTGTTGGTGCTCTTCTCACCAGCTGCGCGGTCAAAGGAGAACTTGACGCTGTTGGCGTTGAAGGGCTCGCCATTGTGGAAGCTCACCCCTTTGCGCAGCTTGAAGGTGTAGGTCTTCAGATCGGGCGAGACCTCCCAGCTCTCGGCCAGCAGCGGCGAGACGCTGCCGTCCGAATTGATCTTGGTCAGCGTCTCGTAGAGGTTGTAGTGGGTGATCTCGGCAATCGACGAGGCGGCGCCGGCGGTGGGGTCCAGCCCTGGCGGCTCCAGGGTCATGCCCAGCACAACGGTGTCTTTCTTGGCCTGCGCCTGGGCGATGCCAGGCAGCCACAGCGGCAGCGGTGCCAGGGTGCCTGCAGCAAGCAGGTGTCTACGGTTCAGCATCCGGTACTCCTTGGATAGGGGTTTATTCAATTTATGGGGAAAGCTGGGCAGTGGCGCCGCCGTTGCCGGGCGCGCCGGGAAGCTCAAGCACGGTTATACAGGACTTGCGCCAATCCCTGCTGGCATGCGGTGACGCCGGGGCCTGACCTGGGGCACGGCCTGCACCAGTTTTTGTGTATAGGGGTGCTGGGCATGCTGGAACAGCTGGGCGGGCGTGCCGCGCTCGACGATCTCGCCCTGGTAGAGCACCACCACCGCATCGCAGAGGTGGTTGATGACGGCCAGGTCGTGGCTGATGAGCAGGTAGGTGATGCCGTGCTCACGCTGCAGGTCCCGCATCAGGTTGAGCACCTGGGCCTGCACCGACACGTCCAGCGCACTCACGGGTTCATCGGCGATGATCAGCCGGGGCTTGGTGATCAGTGCGCGGGCGATGGCGATGCGCTGGCGCTGGCCGCCGGAGAACTCATGTGGGTACTTGTCCACATCCTGCGCGCGCAGGCCCACCTGCTGCAGCACCTGGCTGGCGCGCTCGCGCTGCTCGGCACGCGAGCTGGTGTTTTGGGCCTGCAGCGGTTCGCTGACGATGCGCTCGACGGTCTGGCGCGGGTCGAGCGATCCGTAGGGGTCCTGGAAGACCATCTGGAAATCCTTGCGCGCGCGTTGCAGCGCCGCCGCTTCCATGCGGTGCAGGTCCTGGCCTTCCAGCAGCACCTGGCCGGCGGTCGGCTGGTCCAGCGCCATCACCAGGCGCGCCAGGGTGGACTTGCCCGAGCCCGACTCGCCGACGATGCCCACGCTCTGGCCGGCATGCAGGTCAAAGCTCACGCCCTTGAGGGCGCGCACCGTCGGAGGCGCGGAAAACAGCTTTTCGCGGGGCAGCGTGTAGGTGCGCACCAGGTCGCGCACTTGCAGCAAGGGGGTGTCGTGGGAGGCTGCCGTCATGCGGGGGTCTCGTCAGGGGTCTCGGTGGCGATGGCGTAGGCCTCGGGCCGCAGGCAGTGCACCTGGTGCGTCTCGTGCGGATGGGGCGATGGCAGGGCCACACGGGGCGGCTTTTGCACAAAGCAGGGGGGCTGGGTAAAGCTGCAGCGCCCGGCAAAAGTGCAGCCAGCGGGCAGGTCGACCAGCTCGGGCACCGAGCCGGCAATGGTGTGCAGGCGCTGGGGCTGGCCCTGCAGGCGCGGCTGCATGCTGGGGCGCGCGGCCAGCAGGCCCCGGGTGTAGGGGTGGGCCATGTGCTCGAACACGGCCTCCGTGCTGCCCGATTCGACGACGGTGCCGCCGTACATCACGACCATCTTGTCGACGTTCTGCGAGATCACACCCAGGTCGTGCGAGATCAGCAGCAGGGCCATCTGGCGCTCTTCGACCAGGCCATTGATCAGGTCCAGGATCTGCTGCTGGATGGTGACGTCCAGCGCCGTCGTGGGTTCGTCGGCGATCAGCAGATCCGGGCCGCAGGCCAGCGCCATCGCGATCGTGATGCGCTGGCGCTGTCCGCCCGAGAACTGGTGCGGATAGGCATCAAAGCGCTGCGCCGGCTGGGCAATGCCGACGCGGTCGAGCAGCGCAATTGCTTCTTCACGGGCCTGGCGCGCGCTCCAGCCCTTGTGCAGCCGCAGCGGTTCGCTGATCTGGCGGCCGATGGTGTGCACCGGGTTCAGTGCCGTCATCGGCTCCTGGAAGATCATCGCAATGCGGTTGCCGCGCACACTGCGCCACCAGCGGTCGGGTTGCTGCACCAGGCTTTGGCCATCCAGCGTGGCGCTGCCATTGACCTGGGCCGATTCCGGCAGCAGGCCCATCAAGGCCATGGCCGTGATGGATTTGCCGCAACCCGATTCGCCAATCAGGCCCAGCGCCTGGCCGCGCTCGATCTGGAAGCTCACATCGCGCACGGCGCGGGCAGGGCCCCGGTGGGTTTGCAGCACGATCTCGAGCTGCTGTACATCAATCAATGCCATGGACACTCCTTAGAACGTCAACACGTTCTTAGCGCTTGCGGGCGAGACGGGGGTCGAGCAGGTCGCGCAGACCGTCGCCCAGCAGGTTGAGGCCCAGCACCGACAGCGCAATTGCCACGCCGGGGAAGACGGCCAGCAGCGGCGCCTGGAACATCAAGGTCTGCGCCTCGCTCAGCATGCGGCCCCAGGACGGCTGCGGTGGCTGGGTGCCCAGGCCCAGGTAGGACAGCGCGGCTTCTGCCAGGATCGCAATCGCAAAGCGGATGGTGCATTGCACGATCAACGTGGCCGAGATATTGGGCAGCACATGCTGCCAGGTGATGGCCCAGGCGCCCTTGCCGCAGGCGCGCGCAGCGGTGACGTATTCGCGCCCCCAGATGGTGTTGGCCGAGCCGCGTGCAATGCGGGCGAACATGGGAATGTTGTAGATGCCGATGGCCACGATCGCGTTGACGATGCCCGGGCCGAAGACGGCAGTCAGCATGATGGCCGAGAGAATCGCGGGGAAGGCCAGCGAGAAATCGGCCAGGCGCATGATGGCTTCTTCGACCCAGCCGCGTTTGGCAGCGGCCAGCAGGCCCAGCGCCGTGCCGACCACGACGCCGATGCCCACGGCAATGACGCCGACCAGGATCGAGGCCCGGGCGCCCAGCAGCAGCTGCGATGCGACATCGCGGCCATAGGCATCGGTGCCCAGCCAGTGGGCGAGCGAAGGCCCTTGCAGCTTGGCCTCCATGTTCATCTCGAAGGCCGAGTAGGGCGTCCAGACATAGGACAGGCCAGCCGCGAGCAGGAGCAGTGCTGTGAGCACCAGTCCGATCATGAAGCTGGGATTGCGTGTGGCGCGGCGCCACAGCGCGTTGCGGGGCGCGGTATGGCCCGGTGCTGTGCTGGCCGGGGGCGTAGGCAGGGTGGTGGCGACGGAGGTAGGTGGCTGCATGGCGTGCTCAGATATCGCTGGCTTTGGTGCGGGGGTCGATCCAGGCATAGAGCAGGTCCACCACGAAATTGACGATCACCACCATGGCTGCCAACAGCATCACACAGTTGCGCACCACCATCAGGTCCCGGTTGGCAATGGCCTGAAAGATCAGGCGGCCCATGCCGGGCAGGTAAAACACGTTCTCGACAACGATCGTGCCGGCCATCAGCTCGGCAAACTGCAGGCCCATCACGGTGACCACCGGCACCAGTGCATTGCGCAGCACATGGCCATACAGCGCTGCACGCTGCGACAGTCCCTTGGCCCGGGCAGTGCGGACAAAGTCCTCGCGCAACACTTCGAGCACCGACGAGCGGGTGATGCGCGCCAGGATGGCGGCCTGCACCACCGCCAACGACAGCGCTGGCAGCAACAGCGACTTGATCGCTGCCCAGGGCGAGCCGCCCGAAGCCTCGGTCCAGCCCGGAAAGCCGCCCGCCGAGAACCATTTGAGCTGCACCGAAAACAGCAGGATCAGCAAAATGGCGAACCAGAAATTGGGAATCGCAATACCCAGCTGGGCGAGGCCCATGACGCTGACATCACCGATCTTGTTGTGGCGGCTGGCGGCATAGATGCCGGCGGCCAGTGCGACGACGGTGGTGATGGCCATGGCCATCAAGGCCAGTGGCAAGGTGAGCGCCATGCGCTCGGCAATCAGTTCAATGACGGGGGTGCCGTAGCTGTAGCTGTTGCCCAGGTCCAGGTGCACGAGTCCCGAGATCCAATGCACGTAGCGCTCCCACGCAGGTTGGTTGAGCCCGAGCTGCTCGGCCAGTTCCGCCACCGCTTCGGGAGCGGCATCGGGCCCCATCAGCATCTGGGCGGCGTTGCCGGGCAGGATCTCCAGCACGAGGAAGACGACAATCGAGGTGCCCAGCAACGTGAGCAGCAAGGTGAGTGTGCGCTTGAGAATGAATAAGCCCATGGATAGCCATCGTGGTTAGGAAAGGCGCGCAGACTGCAGGTGCTGGTTGTATTTTTTCGCAGCGGCAAGCATAACGCGAACAATTCCGACACACCATACATGCTTACTCGCAGTGCCACGAGTATGGCTAAGGCGCACGCGGGATAATGTCGCTCATGTCACACTTCTTCCCCCGTGCTGGAATCTTGGAGACGCCGCCATGGCCTTGATGATTACCGACGAGTGCATCAACTGCGATGTCTGCGAGCCCGAGTGCCCCAACGATGCCATCTCGATGGGGGAGGACTACTACGAGATCGATCCGCACCGCTGCACCGAATGTGTGGGCCATTTCGATGAGCCCCAGTGTGTGCAGATCTGCCCGGTCGCCTGCATTCCGGTGCACCCCGATTTTCAGGAAGACAAGCCCACGTTGATGCAGCGCTATCTGCGCTTGCAGTCCGACAAGGCGTTGTGACAGGTCAGCGGCCCTGGCTGCCCCAGGCGATGGGCGGGGCCTGGCCGCTGCGCTGACCTTTGCCTGCACTCAGGCAGCGGGAGGGCGTGGCGGCTTGGGCCGCTGGGGCTTGGTGGTGTGGATCTTGAGAGTGGCCTTGTCCATGTCGCCCGCCAGCAGCTCAGGAGAGGCCTGCAGCGCATGGATGATGCTGTCTTCCATCAAGCTGCGCTGGTCTGGCGCTGGTTTGCGCAGCACCCAGTGGGGCACCTCCTGCTTGTCACCGGGGTGGCCGATGCCGATGCGCAGGCGCCAGTAATCGGATGATCCCAGCTGCGCATGGATGTCGCGCAGGCCGTTGTGACCGCCGTGACCTCCGCCTCGCTTGAGCTTGACCTGGCCCGGCGGCAGATCGAGTTCGTCGTGTACGACCAGAATCTCTTCGGGCTTGATTTTGAAAAAGCGTGCGAGCGCGCCGACCGATTTGCCCGACAGGTTCATGAAGGTCTGGGGCTCCAGCAGCCAGACCGACTCGCCTTGCACCGAGGTGCGTGCGACCAGGCCGTAGTAATTGCGGTCGGGTACCAGCTGCAGGCGCAGGTCGCGGGCCAGTGCATCGATCCACCAGAAGCCGGCGTTGTGGCGCGTGCCTTCGTATTCAGGGCCGGGATTGCCGAGGCCAACAAACAGCTTGATCATGGGCGGATGGAGTGAAGTGGGGGGAGGAATGAAAAAAGGCTGCATTGACCAGCAATGCAGCCTCTGGCTTGCAGACGCCAGAGGCGTCAGCAGCTTGCCGTGCAATTAAGCAGCAGGCGCTTCGCCTTCTGCGGGTTCAGCAGCAGCAGGAGCGGCCACGGACACCAGCGCAGGGTTGGTTTGTGCAGCCAGCTTCACGCCCTTGGGCAGAGCGATGTCCTTCAGGTGGACGGTCGAACCCTTTTCCAGCTTGCTCAGGTCCACCGCGATGAATTCGGGCAGGTCCTTGGGCATGCAGATCACTTGGATTTCGGTCACAACCGGGGTCACCAGGCACTTGTCGATCTTGACAGCTGGGGACTCTTCAGCACCGCTGAAGTGAACGGGCACCTTCATGGTCAGCGCGGTGTTGGCATCGACGCGTTGGAAGTCGATGTGCAGCACCAGCTGCTTGTAGGGGTGGTATTGCACGTCGCGCAGCAGCACTTGGCTCTTGGCGCCGTCCAGGTCCAGTTCCAGCACGGATGCGTGGAAGGCTTCCTTCTTCAGTGCGTACCACAGGCTGTTGTGGTCCACTTCGATCAACTGAGGCTCAGCAGCAGCACCGTAGATGATGCCAGGCGTACGGCCAGAATTACGCAGGCGGCGGCTCGCACCCGTACCTTGCTTAGCGCGCGCAAAAGCGACAACGTTCATTTCATTACTCCAATGGGGGATGAACCGCGACCAGTTCACCCGGTTAAAAAGGCCGCTGCAAATTGCAGCGGCCAGCGAAAACTATCTATTTTAGCAGAAAGCAGAAAAAGGGCCTTGCGGGCCCTTGGTTCACTCGGCTTCCTGGAACAGGCTCATCACCGATTCGCCGGTGGCAATGCGGTGCATCGTCTCACCGATCAGCGGCGCCACCGACAGCTGGCGGATCTTGCTGCAGTTGCGGGCATTGGGCGACAGCGGGATGGTGTTGGTCACGACAACTTCGTCGAGAGCCGCGCCATTGCCGATACGCTCGATGGCCGGGCCCGAAAAAATGGGGTGCGTGCAATAGGCGTAGACCTTTTTGGCGCCACGTTCCTTCAGCACTTCAGCCGCCTTCACCAAGGTGCCTGCGGTATCGATCATGTCGTCCATGATGACGCAGTTGCGGCCATCGATGTCACCGATCACGTGCATGACTTCGGAGACATTGGCCTTGGGGCGGCGCTTGTCGATGATGGCCAGATCGCAATGGAGTTGCTTGGCCAGTGCGCGTGCACGCACCACACCACCCACGTCCGGCGACACGACGATCAGGTCTTCGTAGTTCTTCTGGCGCAGGTCACCCAGCAGCACAGGCGATGCATAGATGTTGTCGACAGGAATATCGAAAAAGCCCTGGATCTGGTCGGCATGCAGGTCCATGGTCAGCACGCGGCTGACGCCAGCGGCTTGCAGCATGTTGGCAACGACCTTGGCCGTGATGGGCACGCGGGTCGAGCGGACACGGCGGTCCTGGCGGGCATAGCCGAAATAGGGGATCACGGCACAGATGTGCTCGGCCGATGCGCGCTTCAACGCGTCGACCATCACCAGCAGTTCCATCAGGTGGTCGTTGGTGGGAGCGCAGGTGGGCTGCACCACGAACACATCGCGGGTACGAACGTTTTGCTTGATCTCGACGGTGACTTCACCGTCAGAGAAACGGCCTACGTCGGCGTTACCCAGGGAGGTATGGAGGTGTTGTGCAATTTCAGAGGCAAGCTCGCGGTTGGCGTTGCCTGTGAAAACCATGAAGTCTGGATGATGGTCTTGCATAGCGTCCCAGTGGGTATGGGTTAGCTGTGTGCGTTGCTTGTACGCGGTAAGAAATATGGCAGGGGAAGAAGGATTCGAACCTTCGCATGCCGGAATCAAAATCCGGTGCCTTAACCAGCTTGGCGACTCCCCTACAAGAATTGGTGCTAAGCATCACCAATCCTTTAAAACTTTCAGTCTTGGGTCCAACCTCTGAGAGGGTGTTCCATCAGACTTGTGCAATCTTTCACTGTCCAGTCTTGTGAAAAACTGCTCTGGCAGCTATTAGCTTGCACTTTCTTCACTGCGAAAACTGCGCTACCTGAGCCCGTCATTCTAGCATGTAATCCTTGTGATTTCAAAAAGTCAGAAACTTTTTTTATCGAAGGGCACAGGCTTTCTGCGACCGGCTGCAAGTCGTTTCGACCGAAGTCAAAGTTCTCTGCAGCGAAGCTCGTCATTGTAGCAGCTTCTGAATCGCGTTTTAGGTTCGGACTTGAAAAAATTAATTTCGTATCCAGACCCTCTTGCGGCTTCACAACTACCAGCGCGGTGTCTGCTAGTTGCTGCTCGTTTTCGAGTGGACGTATTATGTCACCGATTCCTTCGACCCAAGCCGACTTTCCAAAAATAAAAAAAGGAACATCGGCGCCCAAGGTCAGCCCGATGCGCTGCAGTTCGCTGCGCGAGAGCTTCAGATCCCACAGCTGGTTGAGCGCCAGCAAGGTGCTGGCCGCATCCGATGAGCCGCCGCCCATACCAGCCTGGGCTGGCAGGTTTTTGTGCACGCCGATGTGCACACCCTGGCGGCAGCCAGTGGCCTGCTGCAAAGCCCTGGCGGCGCGGGTGATCAGGTCATCGGCAGGCAGCGGCGTGTTCAGGTCTTCGCGGCTGATCTGGCCGCCGCTGCGCAGCTCGAAGTGCAGGGTGTCGGCCCAATCGATCAGCATGAACACCGACTGCAGCAGATGGTAGCCATCGGCACGTCTGCCGGTGATATGCAGGAACAGGTTGAGTTTGGCAGGCGCAGGAACGTCGTACAGCGTACGCATGGATCTCGGTCTCACAAAAAAGTCATCGCGCGTCGAGGACGATGCGCAGGCTCGCCTCGGGCCGTGGATCGATGCGGCGGGCCAGAATTTTCCCTTCGCTGTGGGCCTCCAGGTCGGCCTGCCAGCCGGCCGCCTCGGTGGGTTTGCCCTGCAGCCAGTCAAACAGCGCGGCAATCGGCAAGCTGGTGCCCAGCAAGCTTTGGGTCAACTCGTCGAGCGAGCTGGCCTGGCGCGTCTGCGTGCCTTGCTGCGCGCTGGCCTGGCCGGGCGACCATTGCACGCGCGCGACGATATTGCCCAGCGGGTTGAGCAGCACCAGTTCGCCCGATGCGGGGCTTCCGGACAGCTCGAAGCTGCCACTGGTGCTCTGCGGTGGGCTGTCGAGCACCTGCACCGACATGCGGCCCGACCAGTAGGTCGCGCCCGGTGCAGCCTCGAGTTGGCGCGCTGCGGTACTGCAGGCCGAGAGCATGGGCAGCAGCGCAGCGCCTGCTGCGGCCATGCAGAGGTGTCTGCGCTGCACCTTCATGGTTGGATGCCCAGGCGCTCGAAGGTCTTCTTGACCATGTCGTTGTTCGGCGCTGTCTTCAGAACGGTGCGCAACAGCTCTTCGGCGGGCCGGTTCTTGCCCTGTTTCCACCAGACTTCGGCCAGATGGGCACCAATCTCGGCATCGGGTTGCTTGGTGTAAGCCTGCTCCAGCAGTTCGGCGGCGCGATCGAGGTTGCCCAGCTTGAACTCCACCCAGCCCAGGCTGTCGGTGATGAAGGGGTCGCCGGGTGACATGCTCAGCGCCTTCTCGATCAGGCGCTTGGCTTCGTCGAGCTTGAGGCCGCGATCGGCCAGCGAGTAGCCCAGCGCGTTATAGGCATGGTGAAAATCGGGCTGCAGCTCGATCAGCTTGCGCAGCTGGGTCTCGGCCAGCTCCATGTTGTTCATGCGCTCGGCGAGCATCGCTTGCTCGTACAGCGCGTCCGGGTCCTGCGGTTGCAGTGCGACCAGGCGGCCTTGCAGCTCCAGCGCCTGTGCATAGTTCTTCGCGGTCTTTTGCAGCTGCACCTGCGCGGCCAGCTTGGCGCGCGCTTCGCCGGCATTGCCTTCGGGCAGCTGGTCCAGCAAGACCGCCGCAGCATCGTAGTGGCCCTGCTGCATCTGAATGGAGGCCTTGCGCAAGGTGGCCAGCGCGGTGTTGCCGGCCTTGGCGATCTCATCGGCCCAGCGGTCGGCCTCGGCCCATTTCTGCTGGGCCTCGGCCATCTGCTCGCGCAGCATCAGGCTTTGGATGCGCACTTCACGCTGCAGCACCGCCGAGGGGAATTTGTCGATCAGGGTGTCGAGCTTGAGCAGCGAGACATCGGCCTCGGTGTACTGCTTGAGCTGGGCTTCCAGCGCCGCCTTCAGCATCCAGGCATCGGCAGATTCGGGGCTCAGGCGCGTGGCGTTTTCCAGCTGGGTTTTGGCCTCGGCAAAGCGCTCGGCGTTCATCAGGCTGCGCGCATAGGCCAGGTGGGCCTCGCCGCTCTTGGATTTGTTCAGAAAATCCACCACCAGCGATTCAGCGCCGGGTACACCGGCGTTGACCAGGTCGGCCGCCAGCTTGGCCGCGCTCTCGTTGTCGGGATTGAGTTGCAGCGATCTGCGGGCAGAGGCCAGTGCCTCGGTCTTCTGGTCTGCGGCCAGCTCCATGCGGCCGATGGCGGCCCAGGCCTCGGGGCCGGTGGCCGGGTTTTCGAGTTCGGGGGTCAGTGCCTCGCGCACGATGCGGGCGGCCAGGGCCTGGTCACTGAGGCGCCGGTAGATGCTGGGAATGGCGCGAATCCATTCCAGCTTTTCATCGGGCTTGGCCAGCGCGATTTCCTGCTTGAGCAGCGGACCGGTTTCCTCGCCATGGTTAGTCGAGAGCATCACCTGCAGCATGTAGCGGCTGGCCGCGCGCGATTGCGGGAAGGCGCTTTTCCAGGCCTCGGCCACCTCGGTGGCGCGGCTGGCAGAGCGCGACAGCAGCGCCAGCTGCGCGCTGCGCTGGTAGACCTTTTCGTCGCCCGAGCGGCGGGCGGCGTCGAGCAGCAATTCCACGCTGGTCGCCGCATCACCACGGTAGGCGTACATTTCGCCCAGCAGCAGTTCGTAAAAAAGCTCCGCATCCAGCTCGACTCTGGCGTCGTCGGCCCGCTGGGCTGCCGCCAGCGCCAACTGCCGCTGGGCAGCGCTGGGCTGCGGTGCTTGGGCAGGCGCTGCAAACGCGGGTGCCATCAGGCCGGAGGCCAGAAAATAAGCCAGTAAACGAAGTTTTTGCGTCATCGGCCCATAATAAACGATGCCCAAGGGCCTTGCAGAAGGAAGAAAGTGCCAGAGTTACCAGAAGTGGAAGTCACGCGGCGAGGACTGATTGCGCCGCTGCAAGGCGCGCGCATTGCGTCCGTGCGGATGGGAAAACCTTTGCGCTGGCCGCTGGGCATCGAGACCGCAGCGTTGGCTGGCCGCACCATCACCGATGTGCAGCGCCGGGGCAAGTACATCGTGCTGGCGCTGGACCAGGGTGTGGTGCTGATACACCTGGGCATGTCCGGCAGCCTGCAGGTCAGCCAGATGGATGCGCCTGCCGGCCCGCATGACCATTTCGACCTGTTCACCGACCAGCACCTGCTGCGCCTGCATGATCCGCGCCGGTTTGGTGCGGTGGTGTGGTCGCCCGACACCGAATCGGGCATGGCCGCGAAGCTGTTGGCCAACCTGGGCGTGGAGCCCTTGGGCGCCGGCTTCAGCTTTGAGCACCTGTGGGCCGGGCTGCAAAAATCGCGCATGCCGGTCAAGCAGCTGCTGCTGGGCGGGCAGGTGGTCGTCGGCGTGGGCAATATCTACGCCAGTGAGGTGCTGTTCCTGGCCGGCATAGCGCCCACCAAACCGGCCAACCAGACCACGCGGCCCCAGGCGCGGCGCCTGCATGCGGCGATTGTCGAAGTGCTGACCCGCTCGATTGCACTGGGCGGCAGCACCTTGCGCGACTTTGTCCAGGTCAATGGCTATGCCGGTGCTTTCCAGGCGCAGGCCAGCGTCTATGGCCGGGCCGGAGCGCCTTGCCCGCGATGCGGCCAGCCGGTGCAGGTCATCAAGCAAGGGCAGCGCAGCACCTATTTCTGCAAGCGCTGCCAGAAATAAACACAGATAAACACAGGGCTGGCGGGCCGCTCCAGCGCGGCCGCCCCCACAGCCCCCGATAACTATCCATCCCCCGAGAACAGCGATTGTGAGCCGATTTTCCGAACAGATCGTGGCCTGGCAGACAGTCCACGGAAGACACCACTTGCCTTGGCAGAACACCCAGGATGCCTACCGCGTCTGGCTGTCCGAGATCATGCTGCAGCAAACCCAGGTCAGCACCGTGCTGGGCTACTACGAGCGGTTCTTGCAGCGCTGCCCCACGGTGGCCGATCTGGCTGCGGCCAGCGATGAAGAAGTCATGGCGCTGTGGAGCGGCCTGGGCTACTACAGCCGCGCACGCAACCTGCACCGCTGCGCCAAAGAGGTGATGGACCGCTTTGGCGGTGCGTTCCCGCACACGGTGGAGGAGCTCTCGTCCTTGCCCGGCATTGGCCGCTCGACCGCAGGCGCGATCGCCTCGTTCTGCTTTGCGCAGCGGGCCGCCATTCTGGATGCCAATGTCAAACGGGTGCTCACCCGCGTGCTGGGCTTTGAGGACGACCTGGCCAGCAGCGCTGCCGAGAAAAAGCTCTGGGCGCTGGCCGAAAACCTGCTGCCCACCACCGACCTGGCGCGCAACATGCCGCGCTACACGCAGGGCATGATGGACATGGGTGCCACGATCTGCACCGCCAAAAAGCCCAGTTGCCTGCTGTGCCCGGTGCACGGTGATTGCGTGGCGCACCGCCAGGGCCAGCCCGAGCGCTATCCCGTCAAGACCAAGAAACTCAAGCGCAGCGCCGCCAGTTGGTGGCTGCTGTGCTGGCAACGGCCCGATGGCGCCATCTGGCTGGAAAAGCGCCCGGCACCGGGCATCTGGGCCGGCCTGTTCTGCATGCCGGTCTGCGACAGCGAAGAGGCACTGCTCCAGCAGGCGGCCTGGCACGGTGCCACGTCAGCGCCAGTGCATGGCGCCGCTTTTTTGCATGTGCTCACCCACAAGGATCTGCATCTGCATCCAGTGCGGGTCCCCGTTGCTGCCGATTTTGTGCCGGCACAACCGGGCCAGTGGGTGCTGCCTGCACAGTGGCCCGATGTGGGCCTGCCTGCACCGGTTCGCAGTCTGCTGCAGCGCGGGTTCTGAGGCGGGCCGGGGCAGCAGGCACTGGCGTCGATTGCAGTGCTTGTCCTGCAATGGGCACCGCTGGGCGGCGCTTAGACTGCAGCCATCTTTTTGCTTTGAAAGTGCGCCATGGAACCCACTGTCCATCCGTTCTCGTCCCTGTTCCAGCAACTGGGCCTGCCCGATGACGATGCATCGATTCGCGCGTTCATCGAAACGCACCGCCCGCTGCCCGACACCTTGCTGATGGCAGACGCTCCGTTCTGGTCGCCGGCACAGGCGCGCTTTTTGCGGGAGAGCATCACCGCCGATGCCGATTGGGCGAACGTGGTGGACCAGCTCAGCGTCGCTTTGCGCACCGAATAGCCAAGGCTTTATCCGCTGTGCTTGGCGCCCAGTTCGCGGTGGCGCTGCAAGGTGGTCCAGCGGTCTCCAAAGTGTTGGGCCAGCGCATTGACCAGGTAGACCGAGCGGTGCTGGCCGCCGGTGCAGCCGACCGATACCGTGGCGTAGCTGCGGTGGTTTTTCACCAGCTCCGGCAGCCAGTTGTCCAGAAAGCGGATGATGTCGTTTTGCATCTGCAGCACCTTGGGCTGCTGAGCCAGAAAGTTGGCGACCGGCGCTTCCAATCCCGTGTGCGGGCGCAGCTCGGGCTCGTAGTAGGGGTTGGGCAGCATGCGCACATCAAACATGTAATCGCTGTCGATCGGGATGCCGTGCTTGAAGCCAAAAGACTGGAACAGCAAGGTCAGGCTCGATTGCGGTGCCTGGATCCAATCCTTGATCTGCGCCTGCAGCTGCGAGCCGCGCATATTGCTGGTGTCGATGACATGGGCCTGTTCGCGCAGATCGGCCAGCAACGCGCGCTCTTCCTCAATCATCTGCACCAGCGCGCGCGGGCCTTCCTGCAGTTTTTCGTTGGTCAGCGGATGGCGCCTGCGGGTTTCGGAAAAGCGGCGCATCAGCGTATCGCGCTGTGCATCCATGTAGATCAGCCGAACCTGGGCGCCAGCGGCGCGCAGGCGGTCGAGTTGCGCAGGCACCAGGTACAGGCCCTTGGCACTGCGCGCGTCGATGGCGATGGCCACGCGGCTGCCATGCTGCCAATGCTCCAGCGACACCAGCGCCTGCAGCAGCTCGGGCGGAAAGTTGTCCACACAGTAGTAGCCCACGTCTTCAAGCGCGTGCAGCGCCACGGACTTGCCCGAGCCGGCCATGCCGGTAATGACCACCACTTCGAGCGGCTGTGAGAGGGATGTCTTAACGGTCATTCATTCCTCCGGCAATCATCTCTTGGGCATGGGCCCGGCTCGTCGCAGACAGGTTCTCTCCGCCGAGCATGCGGGCAATTTCATTGACCCGTTCGTCATCGGCCACGGTGCGGATATGGCTGGTGGTGCCGCCCTTGCTGCGCTGCTTGGCCACCAGCAGGTGGTGGTCGCCGCGCGCGGCCACCTGGGCCAGGTGGGTCACGGCCAGCACCTGCCGGTCGCGCCCCAGTGCCCGCATCACGCGGCCGACCGAATCGGCCACGGCGCCGCCAATGCCCGAGTCGATCTCGTCAAAGATCAGTGTGGGTGCCTGGCCGAGCTGGCTGGTCGAGATCGCAATTGCCAACGAGATGCGCGAGAGCTCGCCGCCCGAGGCCACCTTGGCGATCGGCTTGGGGTCGGTGCCCGGGTGGCCGGCCACCAGCAGCTCCACATCGTCGATGCCATCGCTGCGCGGTTCGCGCGCCGGGCTGACCTGCGCCACAAAACGGCCGCCGGCCATGCCCAGGTCCTGCATCGCCGCAGTGATGGCCTTGGACAGGCGCTTGGCCGCTTGTTGGCGCGCCTGGCTCAGCGTGGCGGCTACCTTTTGGTAGGCCTCCTGCGCCTGCTGGGCATTCTTGGTGAGCTGCACCATGTCGGACGAGGCCTCCAGCGCCAGCAGCTCGGCATGCCAGCCCTGCAGCAGCGCGGGCAGGTCTTCGGGCGCACGCTTGTAGCGGCGCGCCAGCGATATCCAGCTGCCCAGACGCTGGTCCAGCTGTTCGAGCTTGTCCGGGTCCAGCTCGGCATGGCGCAGGTAGCCGTTGAGCGAGCGCATCACGTCTTCGAGCTGCGCCAGGCAAGACTCCAGCGACTCGGCCATCGCGGAGAAACCGGGCTCCACATGGGCCTGGTCCTGCAGCGCGTGCAGGCTGCGGTTGACCTGCGTGATGGCGCCACCGTCTTCGCCTTCCAGGCTGGCGATGGCGTTGTTGGCCGCATCCATCAAGGCCTGGGCATTGGACAGGCGCCCGTGCTGGGTGTTGAGCTCTTCCCATTCCTGGGGGCCGGGCGCGAGCTTGTCGATTTCGGCAATCTGCCAGAGCAGGCGTTCGCGCTCGCGCTGGTGGGTTTCTTCCATGCTGCGGGCCTGCTGCAAGGCCTTGTCGGCACTGCGCCACAGCGCGTAGGCGCGCTGGGTGGGCGTACTGTCGGCGCCGGCATAGGCATCGAGCAGCTGGCGCACCGATTCGGGCTGGGTCAGCCCCTGCCAGGCATGCTGGCCATGGATATCGACCAGCGCGCCGGCAATGCTGCGCAGCTGCGTGGCGGTGGCGGGCACGCCATTGATCCAGAACTTGCTCTTGCCTTGCGCATCGATCACGCGGCGCAGCAGCAGGGTTTCTTCGCCCGGCATGTCGTTGTCGCTGAGAAAGCCTTCCAGCGTGGCGGGCGTATCGAACTCGGCCATCAACTCGGCGCGGCTGGCGCCCTGGCGCACAAAGCCGGTGTCGGCGCGGTGCCCCAGCACCAGCTGCAATGCATCGATCAGGATCGATTTACCGGCGCCCGTCTCGCCCGTCAGGGCCGTGAAGCCGGTCTGGAAATCCACCTCCAGCTGCTCGACGATGACGAAATCACGCAAGCCAATGCGTCTGAGGCTCATGGCGTGATGCCCCCTTCGTTCCAGCCCAGCTTTTTGCGCAAGGTGGCGTAGTAGTTCCAGCCCCGGGGGTGCAGAAAGCGCGCCTTGTGCGGCGCGCTGCGCACCAGAATCTTGTCGCCGCGCAGGATGGAGGCCAGCGACTGCATGTCGAAATTGGCAGCGACATCGCGCCCGCCAATCACCTCGATCGAAATTTCCTGCGTATCCGGAATCACGCTGGGCCGGTTGGACAGCATGTGGGGCGCAATCGGCGCCATCACCCAGCAAGGCACCGTCGGGTGCACGATGGGGCCGCCGACCGACAGCGCATAGGCGGTCGAGCCCGTCGGCGTCGCAATGATCAGACCGTCCGCACGCTGGTTGGCGACCAGCTGGCCATCGACCTCGACCCGCAGCTCGACCATGCCCGAGGTACCACCCCGGTTCACCACCACATCGTTGAAGGCCAGGGCCTCGAAGACGCATTGGCCTTCGCGCATCACGCGGGCATGGATCATCGAGCGCACTTCTTCTTCGTATTCGCCGGCCAGAATGGCCGACAGCGGGCCCATGAAGGTCTGCAGCGGCACGTCGGTCACAAAGCCCAGGCGCCCCTGGTTGATGCCGACCAACGGCGTGTTGTACTGGGCCAACTCGCGTCCCACACCGAGCATGGTGCCGTCACCGCCCAGCACGATGACCAGGTCGCAGCGCTCACCGATCTGCTGCATGCTGAGCGTGGGGTAGTGTTCCATGCCGGTGAAGGCGGCGGTTTCCTTCTCCAGGAATGCAGTGCCGCCCTGTGCCTCGATATAGCAGGCGATCTGGCTGAAGGCCGCATAGGACTGCTGGCGCACCTCGGCAGTGGGGGGCGCATGGTGTTTGCCGATCAGGGCAATATGTTGAAAGCGAGACTGCATACGCAAATTACATCACCAAAGTGACGCAATCTTTTTGAATTTCTTAAGCAGCCCCAGGTTGCAGCTGCCGCCTGCCCTGCGAAGGCATGCCGCGCCGGTAGCCAGGGCTGGGCCTGAAGCCACTCGGGCGTGTGCAGGCAGACGCACCGGGCAGCCACAGCGCCATTGTTGCATGGCTACAAAAATCCAGAGCAGCGCAGCCCTTCCGGCGTTCCGGCGTTCCGGCGTTGCGGCGCTTCGGCGTTCGGGCATCCGGCACTGCCCCGGCCCCTGCATTACCCTTGGTCCGCGCAATACCTGCCGCCAGGACCGGCGGACACGGATAAAATGCGCCCATGCTCGATGACCGTGCCCGGCTGCTGCTCAAAACCCTGGTGGAACGCTATATTGCGGATGGCCATCCGGTGGGATCCCGTGCACTCACGCAGGAGCCCGGGCTGGATTTTTCGCCGGCCACCATCCGCAACGTAATGGCCGACCTTGAAAGCCTGGGCCTGATCGCCAGCCCCTACACCTCCGCCGGCCGCATTCCCACCGCCAAGGGCTACCGCCTGTTTGTCGACACGATGCTGACGGTGGACGCGGACCAGGTCGTCGCCGCCGAAATTGCGCCTGAGCAGCCGCAAAAGGTCATCACCAGCGCCGCAGGCGTGCTGTCGGAGCTGTCGCAGTTTGTCGGTGTGGTGCAGGCGCCGCGCAAAAGCTCCTCGTTCCGGCATATCGAGTTCTTGCGCCTGTCGGAAAAGCGCATCCTGCTGATCCTGGTCTCGCCCGAAGGCGATGTGCAAAACCGCGTGATCTTCACCGAATCGGACTACTCCCAGAGCCAGCTGATCGAGACGGCCAACTACCTCAATGCCCATTACGCCGGCCTGGCGATGGAGCAGGTGCGCCAGCTGCTGCGCAAGGAAGTGGACAGCCTGCGCGACGAGATTGCCGCGCTGATGCTGGCGGCGGTGAACGTGGATGAAGACGCCGAAGAAGCCCCGCATGAGCTGGTGATTGCCGGCGAGCGCAACCTGCTGGCCGTCAGCGATTTCAGCAATGACATGACCAACCTGCGCCGGGCCTTTGACCTGTTCGAGCAAAAGACCCAGATCCTGCACCTGCTGGAGAACTCCAACCGCGCCGAAGGCGTGCAAATCTACATCGGCGGCGAGAGCCAGCTGCTGTCCGTCGAGGAGCTGTCCGTCGTCAGCACCCCCTACCAGGTCAACGGCAAAGTGGTCGGCACCCTGGGCGTCATCGGCCCCAAACGCATGCCCTACGAGAAGATGATCCAGATCGTTGGAATCACCTCAAAGCTCGTCTCCAACGCCCTGAGCCATCCGAAATAAACGCTAGAATGCAAAGCTTCACTCGCCGGGCATCCCGGTAAGTGGTGGTGCCGGGGCGTTAGCTCAGTTGGTTAGAGCAGAGGACTCATAATCCTTTGGTCGCGGGTTCAAGTCCCTCACGCCCTACCAGAATTCATTGGCTGCACAGCTATCATTTTTGATGCTGTGCGGCTTTTTTATTGGGGCTTATGTGCATAGCTTGTGCACTGTCTTGCTGGCAAAGCGGCGCCGATTGCCTGGTAGAGCTCAGGCCTCGCCCTGGACCTGGTCCATTGCGGGGGGGCGTCAGGAATACATCTCCTGCAGTGCCTTGAGACAAGCTTGCGTTACGTGGGTTTTCAGATCGCCCCGTTTATCAATGAGGCGTGACTTGTCTACTGCTCGCATCTGGTCCAAAAGAATCAGTCCCTTGCTGCTTTGAAATGTCACCGGAATGCGGAATGGGGCAGCATGGCTGCCGGTTGTCATCGGTGCGACCGTAACGATGCCCAATGCGAGGTTCATTTCATCGGGCGACAGCACCACGCAAGGGCGCGTCTTCTGGATTTCCTTGCCCTGTGTGGGATCAAGATTGATGAGCCAGATTTCACCGCGCTTGACACAGTGGCTTGCGCTCACCATTCGACAGGTCCCCCGGTAAGTTGCGGGCTGGAGGTTTCTTCTCCCCAAACAAGATCTGCATCCGCTGCGTTGCCGAACTCGCCCATGACAAGACGGTCATCATTCGATTGAGCTATGGCAGCCGCAGCCTCTGCCCAGCCGCTGCGTAAAGCAGGCTGAGCCTTGATGACGATCGATCCATCGATGACTTCGACGTCAGCTACCTGTGCTGTGTCCAGGCCGGCCTGAGCCAGCAAGGCTTTCGGTAACACGACTCCCTTGCTGTTGCCGAATGCGCGAATGGTGAGCTGCATAGTCACTCCTTGGTTATAACTATGTTATTACAATCCCGATTTCAGCGCAAGCTCGGTAGAGTCGGTATCCAATGGGAAGGAGCCGTTCATAATCAGCCCCCAATATATTCGAGAGGCCCATTTCTCATGGTGGACAAATCCTGGTTGCAGCAACAGGTGCTGGAGCGGCTTGCTGCGGACCTGTTGCAGGTCGAACAGGCAGTGAGCGTTGCGCATGAAGCGGCGACGCATGAGGAAAACATTGCCGAAAACAAGTACGACACCCTGGGTCTGGAGGCGGCCTACCTGGCGACGGGCCAGGCGCGCCGCGCAGAAGCCATCCGCCAGGCGCTGGTGCATTGGCGGCTCTTCTGCCCGCAGCCCTATAGCGCCAGCAGAGGCATACAGCTGGGCGCGCTGGTCTGCCTGCTGGATGCGGACGAGAAACAGCAGCAGATCTTCCTCGGCCCTGAAGGGGGAAATATGAAGCTGGTCATCGGTTCTGAGTCCATCCAGGTCATCAGCACCCAGGCCCCGTTGGGCAAGGCGCTAATGGGCAAGGGCGAAGGGGACGAGGTGACCTTGGAGCTGGGGCAGGCCAAGCAGCAGTGGGAAGTGCTGTCGGTGACCTAGGACCCTGAAGGCCTGCGGCCCTTGCGGCGCAGCTGTAGCACAGCCATGGCCCCAGCCAGCAAGGCTGACAGCAGCATTGCTGCCCAGGTGCCCAGTGCGGGGACTGGCTCGGGCGTGCCAGGGTTGGCGGTCGGGGCTGCGGTCACCGCAAAGCTTTGCTGCTCTTGGGGTGCAGCGAAATAAGCACCATTGCCTGCCTGGTTCGCATTGACCATACAGGTGCCCACGCTGAGGAAGCTCACCGTGCTGTTCGTGACGGAGCAAATCTCAGCTGCCGAAGCGTCAATCGAGAAGACCACCGGCTCGCCAGACTCACCGCCGGTCGCCGCGATGTCGTAGCTGCCTCCCACTGGGGCGGGATCGGGCGGGGTAGAGGTGAATGCAATGGTCTGAGGGGTGGCGCCGTCTGATGAGCCCCGCAGGATGATGGACTCGACGCCCAACTCCGTACTTTCAAAACTGAAGGTGTCGGAGACCGGGCCAGCCATGGCGGGTGCGGTGAACGTGAATGTGATCGTGCAAGGCTTAAATTGCGGGTAGAGGCCTTCAAGACAGCTGTTGTTAACGACCGTAAAAGCGGGGTTGGCAGGGGGCGTGATGCTGTTGACGTTCAATAAGGGCGGAATAGGGCCGAAGAATTGCACCGTCACGGTTTCCTCTGGCGATACGCTGCCTGCCACCGTATTGTCGAAATCGATGCTGCCTCTGCTGAAGTTAAGGCCCTGCGCCTGCACCGCCTGCAAGCCCAGCGTGGCCATCAAAACAAGCAGCGACTTAGTGATCCATGAAATGAATATTTTCATGCCAAGTCCAGATAATTGGGTTGGATGTTAGCACTTGCCTACTTTTATGAATCATCGGGTATAGCCCGATGGCGGTAGCAGCAGCGGCCCTGCCAGTACATCAGCAGCGCGATGGATCAGAAGGGAGAGAGAGTATCTCCATGCCGCGAGGTCAGATGCCTGCTTCCGGAACACCGACCTGGCAAGGTCCATGGGAAGGGCTGGTGCGGAGCGCGTCGCAAAGACGGAGGCAGCGCTTCAACGTGAAAAAAATGCCTGGCTACATGGAAAACCGCTGGCTAGCAAAAACGACCACTGGAGTGAAAACCCAGTAGGTCGCCCCACGATGAAACAAGGAACCGCGGCAATCGCTGAACCTTGGGGTCGATTATATTTGCAAATGAGAATTATTCTCAAATAACCACTTGCCCACCAGGGCAATCCTGCGCCGCGGCACCTGCGGCACGCGCCGTCGCACCCACCGGGCGGCTGGGGCGCGTTGGTCCAAATCAAGGCGGAGGCGATGGCTCCCGGACTGCGTACCGATTTGCCACGCTTGCGGCGTAAGATGGCTGCGCCTCGCTGTGCGCATCACGGATGGTGCCCCTGCAGCGTGGCAGCCCCCGTGTATATGCCGGCTGGTGCTGCCATCGCTGCGGTATGCGAGGTACTCCTCGAACGGAATAGGACCTTCATCATGACCGTTAAAGCCTATGGCGCCCACGCGGGTGACCAACCTCTTGAAGCGCTGCATATCGAGCGGCGAACGCCAGGCGCCCAGGATGTGCAGATTCGCATTGCCTATTGCGGTGTCTGCCATTCCGACATCCACCAGGTGCGCTCCGAATGGGCCGGCACGCTCTACCCCTGTGTGCCGGGGCATGAGATTGTCGGCGAGGTGGCGGCCGTGGGGGCTGACGTCACCGAGTTCAAGCCGGGCGATCTGGTCGGGGTCGGCTGCATCGTCGACAGCTGCCAGCACTGTGTGGACTGCGGCATGGGGCTGGAGAACTACTGCAACCACATGGTCGGCACCTACAACGGGCCTACCGCCGATGCGCCGGGCCATACCCTGGGCGGCTATTCGCAAAGCATTGTGGTGCACCAGCGCTATGTGCTGCGGGTCAGCCATCCACCGGAACAGCTGGCCGCTGTGGCGCCGCTGCTGTGCGCCGGCATCACCACCTATTCGCCTCTGCGCCACTGGCGCGTGGGGCCGGGCCACAAGGTGGGCGTGGTGGGCATTGGCGGGCTGGGCCATATGGGCATCAAGCTGGCGCACGCGATGGGCGCGCATGTGGTGGCGTTCACCACGTCCGAATCCAAGCGCGATGCGGCCAGGGCGCTGGGCGCCGCCGAGGTCGTGGTCTCACGCTATGCCGATGAGATGGCCGCCCATGCGCAAAGCCTGGACTTCATCCTGAACACCGTCGCCGCGCCGCATGACCTGGACCCGTTCTTCCATCTGCTCAAGCGCGATGGCACGATGACCCTGGTGGGTGCGCCGTCGACCCCGCATCCATCGCCCGGCGTGTTTGGTCTGATCATGAAGCGGCGTAGCCTGGCAGGTTCATTGATCGGTGGTATCCCCGAGACCCAGGAGATGCTCGACTTCTGCGCCGAGCACGGAATTGTGGCGGACATCGAGCTGATCAAGGCCGAGGAGATCAACGACGCCTACGAGCGCATGCTGCGCGGCGATGTGGCCTACCGCTTTGTGATTGACAACGCCACGATCTGATCCGTTGATAGCCTGACGATCTAAGCCCATGCAGTGCATGCCTACCGGCAAGCACTGCATTTTTCTTGTGGGTTGCGGCGGAACTTGTGCCCCGGGGCCGCCTCAGACAGCGGCCTTTTGTTTTTTGGTATTGGCCGCTATGTTGTCACGTCGCTCCCTGGTTATGTCTGGCAGTCTGTCTGCGGTGATGGCTGCGCTGTTGCCGATGGGCGAAGCGCTGGCCCGCAGCCAACAGCCGCCGCGCAACATGCCGGTGCTGTTCATCGGCCATGGCAGCCCGATGAATGCCATCAGCGCCAACCCCTTTACCCAGCACCTGCAAAGCTGGGGCAGCAGCCTGCCCAGGCCCAGCGCCATCCTGGTGGTGTCGGCCCACTGGCTCACGCGCGGCAGCACGGGGGTGACGGTGAATGACAAGCCCGCCACGATCCATGATTTCTCCGGCTTTCCGGCCGAGCTGCATGCGATGCAGTACCCGGCCGCCGGCCACCCGGCGCTTGCGGCGAAGGCGGCCGCGCTGGTACGCAGCGGCCAGGCGCAGCTGACGGACCAATGGGGGCTGGACCACGGCACCTGGACCGTTCTGCACCACCTCTATCCCCAAGCTGACGTGCCGGTGTTCCAGGTCTCGATCGACTACAACCAGCCCGGCCCTTACCACTATGCGGTGGGCAGGGAGCTGGCTGCGTTGCGCGCACAGGGCGTGCTGATCATCGGCAGCGGCAATATCGTGCACAACCTGCGGGCAACGGTGCGCGGCGCGCCCGAAGGGCTGATGGCCGCCCGCGACTGGGCCCAGCAGTTTGACGAAGCGGCCAAGCAGGCCTTGCTGGCAGGCAACCAGGAGGCCCTGGTGGCCTACCAGCAGCTGCATGCTTCCGCCCGGATGGCCGTGCCCACGCCGGACCACTACTGGCCCTTGTTGTATGCGCTGGGCGCCGCCCACGGCAGTGGTCCGGCGCGCCAGGTGTTCGAGGGCTTTCAGTCGGGCACCATCAGCATGCGCTGCCTGCAGTGGGATGCCTGATCAGCGCAGGCTCTGCAGCGCTTCGGCCAGGCGCTGCACGCCCCGCTCAATCTCGGGCAGGTCCAGCAGCGCATAGCCCATCACCACGCCGGCTTGGGCGTGCCCGGCAGGCTGCCGGTACAGCGGGCTGATCGGGTAGACGCGCACGCCGCGCTGCGCTGCCGCTTGCACCAGCTGCGCCTCCTGACTGGCGGCCAGACCAGGGAACCATACCGACAGATGCAGGCCGCTGGCGGCACCCTGGATGCGCACCTGGGTGCCCAGATGCCGCTCCAGCGCCTGCAGCAAGGCCTGCTGGCGCGCATGCTGTTTGCGCCGCATGCGCCGCACATGGCGGGCATAGCTGCCGTCGTCGATCAGCTGGGCCAGCGCGCGCTGGGGGCCGGTGGCGGTGTGGCGGTCGGTCAGCAGCTTGGCCTGGGCAAACAGGCTGGCCAGCGCCGGGGGCAGCACCATATAGCCCAGGCGCAGCTGGGGCGACAAGGTTTTGGAGAAGGTGCCCACGTGGATCACGCAGTCCGCGCTGTCCAGCGACAGGAGGCTGGGCTCGGGCCGCACGCCGTAGCGGTAGTCGCTGTCGTAGTCATCCTCGATCACCCAGCAGCGCTGCGCATGTGCCCAGTCGAGCAGCGCATGCCTGCGGGCCATCGGCAGGTAGCCGCCCAGCGGAAACTGGTGGCCCGGCGTCACATAGGCCAGCCTGGCGGGCGCCTGCGCGGTCAGCGCGGCCAGTTGCGCGGTCTGCAGGCCATCGTCATCCACATCGGCGCAGAGCAGCTGCGCGCCATAGGCCTCAAACACCTGGTGCGCCATGCGGTAGCCGGGGTTCTCCACGACCACCGGATCGCCCGGGTTGAGCAGCAGCCGGGCGCAGAGATCCAGCGCATGCTGCGAGCCGTTGACGACCAGGATCTGCGCGGTCGAGCAGGCCAGGCCGCGCGTCTGGTGCAGGTGCTGCTGCAGCGCCTGGCGCAGCTCGGGCGCACCCAGCGGCGATGCGTACTCCAGCCGCTGGCTGCGCTGGCCTTCGGCCCGGCGCAAGGCCTTGAGCCAGGGCAGGGTGGGGAAGTCGCGGCCCGCCAGCGGCCCGTAGACAAAGTCGATCACCCCGGCTGGATCGGGCGCAGCCGGGCGCAGCGGCATGGCCTGCAGCCGCTGGGAAAAGGCGGACAGGCGGCCGCTATCGGGCTGCGTGCGCTGCGGCTCGGAGGCCGCGGCACCCCGGCCCTGGGCGCGGATGCGGTCAGCAGCCCCTGCGGCCACACGCGTGGCTGCCCCGGGCCGGGTATCGACAAAGCCGTCCGAGGCCAGCTGCTCATAGACCAGGCTCACGGTGCCGCGCGACACCCCCCGCTCAGCGGCCAGCGCCCGGGTCGAGGGCAGGGCGGTGCCGGCCGCGTAGCTGCCATCGCCAATGCGCGCGCGGATGTCGCGGTACAGGCTGCGGCTGCTGGGGCGGGTGGACGAAGGTGCTGGCATCGCGGGCAACTGGACCAGTGATTTTGTTGAAAACTGGCTATTTTTAACCAGAAGCTGGAGCCGCACAATCCGGGCTTGGCCGTGACCCAGCTCGGGTGCGGCAGCTGTTTTGACAGGATGAAAGAATGTTCAAAGGTTTGAGTGCGTTCGCGCTGACCCCCATGGATGAGCGCGGCATCGACATGCCGGCATTGGCGCAGCTGGTGCAGCGCCTGGTGGCCGCTGGTGTCGATTCCATCGGCGCGCTGGGTTCCACCGGCAGCTATGCCTATCTCTCGCGGGCGGAACGCGCGCAGGTCGCAGCGCTGGCGGTCGAGCAGGCCCAGGGCGTGCCGGTGGTGGTGGGCATTGGCGCGCTGCGTACCCGTGATGTGCTGGCCTTGGCCGATGATGCGCAAAAGGCCGGTGCGAGCGGCCTGCTGCTGGCCCCGGTCTCGTACCAAAAGCTGACCGACGACGAGGTCTATGGCCTCTTCCAGGCGGTGTCGCGTGCAGTGTCGGTGCCCATCGTGGTGTATGACAACCCGGGCACCACGCGCTTTGAATTCAGCGACGCGCTGCATGGCCGCATCGCGCAGCTGCCCCATATCGCCTCGATCAAGATCCCCGGCGTGCCGGCCGATGCGGCCGAAGCCAAAGCGCGCGTGCAGCGCCTGCGCGCTGTCGTGCCGGCCCATGTCAGCATTGGCGTCAGTGGCGACGCCTTGGGCGCCAAGGGCCTGGTGGCGGGTTGCGATGCCTGGTATTCGGTCATCGGTGGCCTCTGGCCCCAGACCACGTTGGCCATCACCCGCGCTGCGCTGTCGGGCCAGGCAGAGCAGGCGCTGGAGCTGTCCAACCGCCTGGCGCCGCTGTGGGCCTGGTTCCAGCAAAAGGGCGGCAGCCTGCGCTCGGTCGCGACTGCGGCCGAGCTGATGGGCCTGGTACGCTCGCCCTGCCTGCCGCTGCCGTTGCTCACCTTGCAGGGGGCCGACCGCGAGGCCTTGGCCGCGGTGCTGAAAACGCTCGATCTGGCCTGAGCCCGCGCCGCACTCAAACCGCCATGTGCCGGGCCTGCTCGCGCAGCAGATCCATAAAGCGCTGCTGCTCCTGCGAGGCCTCCTGGTCCTTGCGCGTCAGCATGCCAAACGGGGCCATCGGCACATCGATCTGCACCGGCAAGGTCTTCACCAGGCCCATGCGCAAATAGTCCTTCAATGCCGAGTCGGACAGCAGCATGACCGCATCGGTCAGCTGCACCAGTTGCTGCATCGAATACACGGAGCTGCACTCGGTGACGTCGGCCGGCACCGGCAGTTCCAGGTGCTGTAGCAACTGGTCCAGCGCGATGCGCGCGGGGGTGCTGGCCGGCTGCAGTATCCAGGGCCAGTCGCGCACCAATTCTTCCCAGCTCAGCTTGCGGCGCCGCGCCAGCACATGGCCGCTGCGCACCACCACCAGCAGGCGCTCATTGCCCAGCGCTTCAAAGTCATAGGCTTCGCTGTCGCCGGCAATGCGGCGGCGCGCAATGGCCAGGTCAATGCGGCGCTGGTCCAGCAGGCGCAGCACCTGGTCGCTGGTGTCGCCCATGATGCGCAGGCGCAGCTGCGGGTTCTGCGCTTTCATCTCGGCCACGGCCGTCATCACGAGGTCGGGCGCCGCACCCATGATGGTGCCAATCGCCAGGTAGCCATAACCGCCTTGTCGGCGCACCGCCAGGTCCTCGGCGCAGCGGTCCAGGCTGTTGAGCGAGGCCTCGGCAAAGCGCACCAGCTGCAAGCCCAGCGCGGTAGGGCGCATGCCGCGCGGCAGCCGCTCAAACAGCTGGCAGCCAAACATGTCTTCGATCTCGCGCAGCATGCGGGTGGCAGCCGGTTGCGACATCGACAGGCTGATCGAGGCGCGGTGCAGATTCAGGCTCGATCCCAGCGCCACCAGCATGTGCAGATGCTTGTAGCGCAGGCGGTTGAGCAGGCTGCGTTGCAGCAGTGGGCTGGCCGGTAAAGCGGGTTTTGCAGACATAAATAAAAGGTATCGGATATGACTGAAATTTGATTTGTTAGGCATCAATCATGCGCGTACATTCAGCTCCACACAAGAACGAATATCCCTTCCAGGAGACAAACATGAACGCCTTCGCGCACACTTTTTTCAGACCCCCCGCCTCACGACGGCGCTAGCGCTAGCCGCGCCCCACCGGCGCAGCAACCGCTACGCCAGCTTCTCCTTTCTCGCTCCTGCAGCGCCTGCTCTTTCGCAGGCGTGCTGGCCGCGCATTGTCTTTAAGGATTTGTCGTGAAAAAACTCCCCGCTCCCCTGCTCGCCAAGATCTCCTGGCGCCTGCTGCCCTTCCTGCTGCTGATGTACATCATGGCCTTTCTGGACCGGGCCAATGTGGGCTTTGCCAAGGTGGCCTTCCAGGCCGATACCGGCATCAGCGACGCTGCCTTTGCGTTTGGTGCCGGCGTGTTCTTTGTCGGTTATGCGCTGCTGGAAGTGCCCAGCAATCTGATCATGCACCGCATCGGCGCACGCATCTGGATGTGCCGCATCATGGTCACCTGGGGCCTGGTGTCGGCCGCGATGATGTTTGCCCACAATGAAACCACCTTCTATGTGCTGCGCTTCCTGCTGGGCGTGGCCGAGGCGGGCTTCTTCCCCGGCGTCATCCTGTACCTCACCTACTGGTTCCCCGCTGCGCACCGGGCGCAGGCGATGGGCTTTTTCTACTTCGGCGCGCCGCTGGCCTTTATCTTTGGCAGCCCCTTGTCGGGCCTGCTGCTGGAGCTCGATGGCATGGGCGGCTGGCACGGCTGGCAATGGCTGTTTGCAGTTGAGGGCCTGATGGCCGTGGCCGTCGGTATCTGGTCGTACTTTTACCTGACCAACCGCCCGGCCGACGCCCAGTGGCTGACCGCCGACGAGCGCCGCCAGGTGCAGGAGATCATCGACAGCGAGGAGCGCGCCAAGGGCGGCCACCAGCACAGCCTGCTCGCTGCCATGTGCCAGCCACGCGTGTTGTATCTGGCGCTGGTCTATCTGCTGATCCAGGCCAGCGTCTACGGCGTGGTGTTCTACCTGCCCAGCCAGGTGGCGGGTCTGTTGGGCACCAAGGTGGGTCTGCAGGTGGGCCTGGTCTCGGCCATCCCCTGGCTGTGCGCGCTGCTGGCGGCCTGGTGGGTACCCGGCCTTGCCCAGCGCAGCCAAAAGCCCCGCAGCGTGGCCAGCATGACCTTGCTCGTTGCTGCGATCGGCATGGCCGCATCGGTGAGTTTCTCCAGCCCGCTGCTGGGTGTCGCAGCCCTGTGCTTTGCGGCGGCAGGTTTTATCGCGGTGCAGCCGGTGTTCTGGACCTTTCCTGCCAACACGCTGGCCGGCGCCGCCGCCGCGGGTGGCATTGCGCTGATCAATTCACTGGGCGCTGTCGGCGGCTTTGTCGCCCCCATCGTCAAGAACTGGGCCGAGGGCCATTTCCACTCACCCGCCGCAGGCCTGTACCTGCTGGCAGGCACAACGGTACTGGCAGCGCTGCTGGTGCTGGGCATCCGGGCCCGCCTGGCGCCCGCTGCGCTGCAGCCCCATGCCACTGCCTAAATTGCATAAGGAGCAAACACCACCATGAGCCAGATCCCCACCATCAAGCAAGTGCGCGCCTATACCCTGAAAGGGGGCGGCGCCGACTACCACGACCAGGCCGATGGCCACTGGATCGACGACCACATCGCCACGCCGATGGCCAAGTACCCTGAGTACCGCCAGAGCCGCCGCAGCTTTGGCATCAATGTGCTGGGCACCCTGGTCGTGGAAATCGAAGACAGCGCGGGCAACGTCGGCTTTGCCGTCACCACCGGCGGCGAGCCCGCAGCCTATATCGTCGAGAAGCACCTGGCGCGTTTTCTGGAAGGCGCCAAGGTCACCGACATCGAACGCATCTGGGACCAGATGTACTGGTCCACCCTGTACTACGGCCGCAAGGGCATCGTGATCAACACCATCTCCGGGGTGGACCTGGCGCTGTGGGATTTGCTGGGCAAGGTGCGCGGCGAGCCGGTGCACCAGCTGCTGGGCGGCGCGGTGCGCGATGAGCTGCAGTTCTACGCCACCGGTGCGCGCCCCGATCTGGCGCAGAAGATGGGCTTTATCGGCGGCAAGATGCCCCTGCACCATGGGCCGGCCGAAGGCGAAGAAGGCCTGCGCCGCAACCTGGAGGAGCTGGCCACGATGCGCGAGAGGGTGGGCCCGGACTTCTGGCTGATGCTGGACTGCTGGATGAGCCTGGACCTGAACTACGCCACGCGCCTGGCACAGGGTGCGCAGGAGTTCGGCCTCAAGTGGATCGAAGAAGCGCTGCCGCCCGATGACTACTGGGGTTATGCCGCGCTGAAGAAGAACGTGCCCACCGGCATGCTGGTGACCACCGGCGAGCATGAGGCCACGCGCTGGGGCTTTCGCCAGCTGCTGGAGATGGGCTGCTGCGACATCATCCAGCCCGATGTTGGTTGGTGCGGCGGCATCACCGAGCTGCTGAAGATCTCGGCGCTGGCCGATGCCCACCAGGCGCTGGTGATTCCGCATGGCTCCAGCGTCTACAGCTACCACTTTGTGGCCACGCGCCACAACAGCCCCTTTGCCGAGTTCCTGATGATGGCTCCCAAGGCCGACGAGGTCGTGCCGATGTTCCACCCGCAGCTGCTGGGCGAACCGGTGCCGGTGCAGGGCCGCATGCGCCTGTCGGCGCTGGACAAGCCCGGCTTTGGTGTGGAGTTGAACCCCGCCTGCGAACTGCACCGCCCCTATACCCATTGATCAACCATTGATCAGCCATTGATGGGCCCGCGCCGACGGGCCAGCCAGGAGACACCCTATGGATTTGCCATTGAACCCCTTCAAGGCCGCGCTGCGCCGCAGCGAGCCGCTCTACGGTATCTGGGCCGGCTTTGCCACGCCCTATGCGGCCGAAATCATTGCCACCACCGGCTATGACTGGATGCTGGTGGATGGCGAGCATGCGCCCAACACCGTGCCGACCTTGCTCGCGCAGCTGCAGGCGGTGGCGCCCTATGCCACGCACCCGGTGGTACGCGCTGTGCACGGCGATGCAGTGCTGATCAAGCAGCTGCTGGATGCCGGCGTGCAGACCCTGATGGTGCCGATGGTCGAGACGGCCGAGCAGGCCCGCGCGCTGGTGCAGGCCATGCGCTACCCGCCGCATGGCATCCGGGGTGTGGGCGGCGGCCTGACCCGTGCCACGCGCTGGGATGCGGTGCCCGACTACATCCGCACCGCGCATGAGCAGCTCTGCCTGGTCGTGCAGATCGAGTCGCGCCTGGGCGTGGAAAACGCCGCCGAGATCGCGGCGGTCGACGGTGTTGATGCCGTCTTTATCGGCCCGGCAGACCTCTCGACCGGCATGGGCCATGCCGGCGATGCCAGCCAGCAGGAAGTGCAGGACTGCATACGCCGCACCATCGAAACCACCTTGGCCCATGGCAAGGCCTGCGGCATTCTGGCGCCGCGCGAAGAAGATGCCCGCCGCTACACCGAATGGGGCTGCCGCTTTGTGGCGGTGGCCATCGATATCAGCCTGATGCGCCAGGCCGCCGTGGCCAACCTGGCGCGCTACCGTGCGCCCAGCCAGCCGGCCATTGTCTCTACCACCTACTGAGGACGAACCCATGCCCACCACCCCTGTTTTGCGCAACTACATGGCCGGTGCGTTCAGCGACAGCGCCGAGCTGCACGAGGTCCGCAACCCTGCCACCGGCGCGCTGCTGGCGCAGTCGCCGCTGTCCACCCAGGCCGATGTGGACCGCGCGATTGCGGCGGCGCGCGGCGCGCAAAAGGCCTGGGCGCGCCGCCCCGCGATTGAGCGTGCACAGTACCTGCGCCGCATTGCCGCCCGCCTGCGCGAGAACGTCGCGCGCATTGCGCGCACCATCACCGAAGAGCAGGGCAAGGTGCTGGGCCTGGCCGAGGTGGAGGTGAACTTCACGGCCGACTACCTGGACTACATGGCCGAATGGGCGCGCCGCATCGAAGGCGAAGTCATCAGCAGCGACCGGGCCAACGAGCAAATCTTTCTGCTGCGCAAGCCGATGGGCGTGGTGGCCGGGATCCTGCCCTGGAACTTCCCCTTCTTCCTGATCGCACGCAAGATGGCGCCGGCGCTGCTCACCGGCAACACCATCGTCATCAAGCCCAGCGAAGAGACCCCCATCAACTGCCACGCCTTTACCGAGCTGCTGGCCCAGTGCGAGCTGCCGGCCGGCGTGTTCAACGTGGTCTATGGCCAGGGCGGCACCGGTGGTGCACTGTCGGCCCATGCCGGGGTGGACATGATCAGCTTTACCGGCAGCGTGGGCACCGGCGAGCGCATTGCCGCAGCGGCTGCGCCGCATATCACCAAGCTCAACCTGGAGCTGGGTGGCAAGGCGCCCGCCATCGTGCTGGCCGATGCCGACCTGGACCTGGCCGTCAAGGCCATCCGCGATTCGCGCATCATCAACACCGGCCAGGTCTGCAACTGTGCCGAGCGCGTCTATGTGCAGCGCCAGGTGGCCGATGAATTCACCGCACGCATCGCCAAAGCGATGGCCGCCACCCGCTATGGCGACCCGATTGCGCAGAGCGATGTGGAGATGGGCCCGCTGATCAACCAGAAGGGCCTGGACAGTGTGGACGCCAAGGTGCGCCGTGCGCTGGCCGATGGCGCGCAGCTGGTCACTGGCGGGCAGGTGGCCGATCTGGGTGCCGGCTTCCACTACCAGCCGACGGTGCTGGCCGGCTGCCGCGCCGACATGGAGATCATGCGCAAGGAAATCTTTGGCCCGGTGCTGCCGATCCAGGTGGTCGAGGACCTGGACGAGGCGATTGCGCTGGCCAACGACTGCGAATACGGGCTCACGTCCTCCCTCTACACCCGCGACCTGTCCAAGGCCATGCAGGCGATGCGCGAGATCGACTTTGGCGAGACTTACATCAACCGCGAGAACTTCGAGGCGATGCAGGGCTTCCATGCCGGCGTGCGCAAGTCGGGTGTCGGCGGTGCCGATGGCAAGCATGGGCTCTATGAGTACACCCATAGCCATGTGGTGTACCTGCAGTCCTGATGGAACGCTGACGCTGAGGTGTTGAGCCCCAGCTAGCCGCCATGAAGAAGGCCGCCAACCCGGATGAGCCGGGTTGGCGGCCTTTTGTTGTTGGCATTGCGGCGATCAGGTCTTGGCGCTGAGCCCTTCCACCACCGCGCGCACCTGCTGCAGCACCTCGTCGGCCAGCGCTGGATCGGCCTTGACGACGCCGCGCGAAATGGCCATCGCGCCCACCAAGGCTGCCACCAGGGTGCTGGCCAGTGCCTGGCGCTGCTGCGGGTCGGCGCTGGGTGGCAAGGCCGCCTCGATGCCGGCGCGCAGCTCGGCAAAGCCGTCGCTGAAGCTGCGGCTCACGGCCTCGCTCTGGCGGCCGGCATCGCAGGCGGTGGAGACCAGCGGGCAGCCCCGCGTCATGTCATCGCGCACCTGGGGGTTGAGATAGCTGTCCAGGTAGGTGGCCATCGCATGCGCGCTTTTTTCACTGGCCTGCCTGACCCGGCCAAAGCCTTGCCCAAACCCATAGGCCAGCGCCTGGGCAGCCAGGTCCTGCTTGTCGCTGAAATGCTTGTAAAGGGCGCCCTGCGTCAGGCCCGCCTGTTGGCAGATATCGGCCACACCCGTGCCATCAATGCCGCGCTCCTTGAACAGCGCAGCGGCGGCATCCAGCAGTGCCTGGCGGTTCTGTTGCGCTTGTTCCTTGGTGACTTTCATCGCAAATACCCTGCTTGAACCTGTGCTTGACAGTTTTTGATTGTGATCGCTATCATTGTAGCCCCTCCGTCGATAAAGTCCAATAACATGCTCGCTTCCCGACTCGCCGTGCTGCTCCAGCGCCATGGCATCCATTACGCCTGGGTGATTGCCGCCATCACCTTCCTGGCCATGCTGGTCACCTCGGCGGCGCTGGGCCTGCCGGGGGTGCTGATGCAGCCGCTGGCTGTCGAGTTTGGCTGGAGCGTGCGCGATCTGTCCTCGGTGTTTGCCACCCGCTTTGCGCTGTATGGCCTGCTCGGGCCCTTCGCAGCCGTCATTTTGCTGCGTTATGGCGTGTCCCGTGTGGTGGCGCTGGCTGCGGCGGTGATTGCCAGCGCCTTGCTGCTGGGGCTGTTCATGCACAGCCTGGGCCAGGCCTTTGTGCTTTGGGGCATGGTGCTGGGCCTGGGCACGGGCCTCACGGCCATGGTGCTGGGCGCCACGGTGGCCAACCGCTGGTTTGTGCAGCGCAAGGGCCTGGTCATGGGTTTGCTGGCGGGCAGCAGTGCCACCGGCCAGCTGCTGTTCTTGCCGGCTGCTGCCTGGCTGATTGCGCAGTACGGCTGGCGCTGGGCGTTGCTGCCGGTGGTGGCGGCATCGGCCATCGTGCTGGTGCTGGTGCTGCTGTTCATGCGCGACAGCCCGGCCCAGATGCAGCTGGCGGCGTACGGCGCTGACCCGGCTGCAGCGCCCGCCGCCCCGGCACCCCGCGCCAGCTGGGGCCTGCCGTTCAGCACCTTGGCCGCTGCCGCGCGCGTGCCGGCCTTCTGGATTCTGGCGGGCACCTTCTTCATTTGCGGGCTCAGCACCAATGGGCTGATCCAGACCCACTTTGTCTCGCTCTGTGGTGACTATGGCCTGGGCCCGGTGCCGGCCGCCTCGGTGCTGGCGATGATGGGCATCTTTGACCTGGTGGGTACGACCTTGTCGGGCTATCTGTCGGACCGCTATGACAGCCGCAAGCTGCTGTTCTGGTACTACGGCCTGCGCGGGCTGTCGCTGTTCTGGCTGCCGTACTCTGAGTTCACCGTGGCCGGCCTGTCGCTGTTTGCGGTGTTCTATGGGCTGGACTGGATTGCCACCGTGCCGCCCACCGTCAAGCTGGTGGCCAGCGAGTTCGGGCCCGAGCGCGCAGCGCTGGTGTTTGGCTGGGTATTTGCCGCCCACCAGCTCGGTGCTGCGGTGGCCGCCTATGGCGCAGGCCTGGCGCGCTCGTTGCTGTCGTCTTACTCGCCCGCATTGTTTGTCGCAGGCGCTGCCTGCCTGGTGGCGGCAGCGGCGGTGCTGTGGGTGCGCAAGCCAGCGATGGCGATGCGCGCCGTGGGTTAATCCGCCCGCGCGCCCGAGCGTTTCACGATCTCGGCCCATTTCTTTTCTTCGCTGCGCATATAGGCCAGAAACTCCTGCGGGCTTGATCCGACGGGCTCGGCGCCCATGCGCTGGTACTGCGCGGCCACCTCGGGCTTGCGCAGGGCCTGCTGCGCAGCCTGGGCCAGTTTATTGACGATCTCCGGCGGCGTGTTTTTGGGGGCCCAGAGGCCGTACCAGGTGCTGGTGGCGTAGTCGGCAATGCCCGACTCCTGCATCGTCGGAATCTGCGGCAGCGAGCTGGAGCGCTTGGCGGTGGTGACGGCCAGCGCCTTGAGCTTGCCCGAGGTGATAAAGGGCATGGCCGAGGGCATCGAATCGAACATCAGCTGGATCTGGCCGCCCATCAGATCGGTGAGCGCCGGCGAGCTGCCCTTGTAGGGCACATGCTGCATCGCGATGCCGGTCTTGAGCTTGAACAGCTCGCCCGACAGGTGCTGCGACGAGGCATTGCCGGCCGAGCCAAAGTTGACCGTGCCCTTGCTCTTTTTCAGGTAGGCCACCAGCTCCTGCACGTTCGACACCGGCAGCTCGCTGTTGACCACCAGCACCAGCGGCACATCGACGATCTGCGTGATCGGCGCAAAATCGTTGAAGGAGTCATACGGCACCTTGTCGTAGACCGAGGGGTTGATCACCTGCAGCGAGGCATTGGCCAGCAAGGTGTAGCCATCGGGCTGGGCCTTGGCGACCTGGGCCGCGCCCACCATGCCGCTGGCACCGGGCTTGTTGTCGATGAAGATGGTCTGCTTCAGGCTTTCGCCCATCGAGATCGCGACCAGGCGCCCGACCAGGTCGGTGGGTCCGCCGGGCGGGTAGGGGATCACCATGCGGATGGTCGAGGCCGGGTAGTCGGCCGCCGATGCCGCGTTGGCGGCGGGCAGGCCGCTGCCCAGCAGCGCCAGGCCCAGGCCGGAATGCAGCAGTGATTGCAGGGCCTGGCGGCGCTGCGCTGAATGGCGTTGTCTCATGTCTTGTCTCCTTGTATTTGTAGCGCGACCTTGCCCAGCACCTCGCGGCTGTGCAGCGCATCCAGCGCATCGCAGAGCTGGTCCATGGCGTACACCCGCGAGATGTCGGGATGGATGGCGTCGCGGTGGGCCATCTCAAACAGCGCGGCCATCATGGCCTGCATGGCAGCGGCATGGCGCTGGCGCTCGTTGGCGGGCGTCCAGCCGATGTACTGGCCATAAAAGAAGCCGTGGATCGTCAGGTTCTTGACCAGCGCAATATTCATCGGCACCTTGGGGATCGTGCCGCTGGCAAAGCCGATGATGACGATGCGCCCGTTCTGCGCGGTGCAGCGCAGCGCCTGCAGCAGCAAGTCGCCGCCCACCGGGTCAAACACCAGCGTCGCGCCTTTGCCGCCGGTCACCGCCTTGACCTGCTCGATCAGGTGCTGCGGATCGACGGCGTGCTGCGCGCCATGGCGCAGGGCCGCCTGGCGCTTGTCTTCGCTGCTGGCGCAGGCAATGACCTGCACGCCGGGTACCTGGGCGGCCAGCTCCACGGCGGCCGCGCCCACGCCGGAGCCGGCCCCCAGCACCAGCAGGCTGTCGCCCGCCTGCAGCGCCGCACGCCAGTGCAAGGCGGTGTAGGCCGTGCCGTAGGAGATCGGCAGCGCCAGCGCACGCAGCGGATCCAGCCCCGCCGGCACGGCATACACGGTGCTGGCATGCACCTTGGCCAGCTGCGCATAGGCGCCCCAGTCGCAGATGAACACGACCGGGTCGCCCACCTGGACATGGCGCACGGCGCTGCCGCATTGCAGCACCTGGCCTACGCCTTCGGTGCCGGGCACAAAGGGCAGCGGCGGGGTCTTTTGGTATTTGCCCTCGATCAGCAAGCCGGTGGCGTGGCTGACGGTGGCATGGCGCACGTCGATCAGCACCTCGTCGGCCGCCAGGGCGGTGGGGGGCTCGGTGGTCTGGACGGCGGTCACATCGCGGGGCAGGCCGAAGCTGCGGCAGACAATGGCTTTCATGGGTGCGGCTCCGTTCACAGGCCTACGACCTGGCGGGCCGCCAGTGCGTCGATCTCGTCCGGTGCCAGGCCCAGGCTGCGCAGAATCTGCTGGCTGTCGGCGCCAATGCGCGGCGCGGGCAGCGGTGCACCGGGCTGGGCTGGCCAGGGGGTGGCCGCCATCAGCACCTCGCCAAAACCGGGCTGCTGCACGGTCTTGAACGTGCCCAGGTGCCGGGCCTGCGGGTGCTGCACCACATCGGCCGCACCATGCACCACGGCATGCAGCACGCTGTGCTGGTTGAACAGCGCGCGCAGCTCGGACAGCGATCGGTCTGCCACGGCGCGGGCCAGGTCGGCATGCAGTACCGCCTTGTGCTGCAGCCGCAGCGCATTGCTGGCAAAACGCGGGTCGCTGTCCCAGCCGGCCAGGTCCAGCGCCTTGCCAATGCGCAGAAACTGCTCGTTGTTCAGCGCCAGAATCGTCAAGCGCCCATCGGCCGCATCAAAGATGCCATTGGGCGCGCTGACCGCCGCCTTGACGGTCTGGCCGCCCAGCACCTCTTCAGACAGCGCGGTCGATTGCAGCGCGCAGCAGACGTTGAACAGGTTCAGCTCCACATGCTGGCCCTTGCCGGTCTTCATGCGTTGCAGCAGCGCGGCAGTGCAGGCCTGTGCGGCATACACGCCGGTGGCAATGTCGGCCAGCAAGAAGCCGATGCGCTGCGGCGCGCCTTGGGCATCGCGGTTGCTGTTCATCAGTCCGGTGTCGGCCTGCATCACCGAGTCGGTCGCCGGGTTGTCGGCAAAGGGGCCTTCCGCACCATAGCCGCTGATCGATACATAGACAGGCTCCAGCCCCAGCGCCTGAAGCGCGGCAAAGTCCAGGCCCAGGCGCTTCACCACCTGCGGGCGAAAGTTCTGCACCACCACATCGGCATCACGCGCCAGCTGCAGGATCAGCGCCTTGCCGTCGGGGTGCTTCGCATCGACCGCCAGGCTTTGCTTGCCGGCGTTGTAGGTGCTGGACAAGGTGCTGTGGCCGTTGCGGGCCACCCCCACATGGCGGCCCCAGTCGCCCTGGGCGGGCTCGACCTTGATGACTTCGGCGCCCTGGTGGGCGAGCAGCTGGGCGCAGTAGGGGCCGGCCACGCCCTGGCTCAAATCCAGCACCTTGAAACCGGCGAGCGGGGTAAACCCCAGTGTTGACTTTGGCGTCACGTATTGTCTCCTTGCATGGCCCGGGCTATGCGACACCCGCCCGGACGTTTGTTGTGAGACCCATGTTAAAAACGCGAAGCCGCTTTGGGAACTGCCAAAGCACAGCCATCAGTGGTGATTCAGAATCAACAATCAAAAGGGTATGCCAGCCATGGACCTGAACCTGGTGCGTTTGTTTGTGGCGATTGCCGAGTCGCGCAACCTGAGCGATGCGGCCCAGCGCTCGGGCGTGACGCGCTCGAATGTGTCGCGCCGGCTGGCGCTGCTGGAAAAGCAGTTTGGCGCGCAGCTGCTGCGCCGTACCACCCGGCATATGGAGCTGACCCAGGCCGGCCGCATCCTGCATGGCCAATGCCTGCAGGCCCTCAATGCGCTGCAAAGCGCCCAGCTGCAGATCGACCAGATCCACCAGACCATCAGCGGCGAGATCCGCGTGCGCATCCCCACCGGCCTGGGGCATTTCCACCTCAAGCCGCTGATCCTCGACTTCTGCCAGGCGCATCCCGATCTGCTGCTGCGCCTGGTGATCAACGACCAGATCCATGACCTGGTGGCCTCCAAGGTGGACCTGGCGATCCACATCACCTCGGCGCCGCTGGAAGACCATGTCGCCACCCGCGTCTGCGGCATCGAATGGGGGCTGTTTGCCACCCCGGCCTATCTGCAGACCCTGGGCCTGGCGCTGCAAACCCCGCAGGACATCAAGCATGCCCGGCTGCTGGCGCCCCTCAACATCCACCACCGGCTGGAGTTTTGGCGGCACAGCGATGGTGTGCATGAACAGGTGCAGAGCACGCCGTCGATCCAGTCGGGCGACTACCAGTTTCTGTTCAACGCTGCGATGGCGGACCTTGGTGTGGTGCTGCTGCCCTACTACGCGGTGCGTGAGGCCATGGCCCAGCGCAGCCTGGTGCAGGTGCTGGACGGCTTTGGCGTCAAGGGTGTCGGCGATGCGCTCTATGTGGTGCGTGCGCCCAATCGCCAACCCTCAGCGGCGACCCTGGCGCTGATCGAGCTGCTGGTCTCATCGATCCAGAAGATGGCGCCGGGCTGGCGCCTGGGCACGGAGATGGCAGGCGCCAGGCTGTGATCTTGGCGCGGTGTTTCTAGATGCCCGCCGCCAGGCTGTAGACCGTCAAACCGCCATCTTCGCGGTCGCGCATCAGCAAGCCGGCCTGGGCCATCTCCTTGGCCACGCAGTAGATGGTGGCCGCTGGCAGGGGCGCGCCGCTCAGGGCCAGGTGGGAGGAGATATCGGCGCACTTGACCCGTGAGCGGCCGAGCTGGACGATGGCCTCCAGCACCCGCAGCCGGGCCGGCGTGGGCCGTATGCGCACATGGCGGCTGCGCTTGAACCAGTGGGCAGCAGGCAGGGCCGGCGCTGCCTTGCGGGGTGCGTGGTCATCATTCATGGGCGCATACTGGCATGGGAGTTTGGAGGCGGTTTGTCGAAGTGTGGCAATTTGTGTCAATGCCCAGCTGCTGATCCGTCCAGCTACCACACAGCAGCACCGCGCAGCAGGCCAGCAGTGCTGCTGCCGTGCCGCGCCGGGGCGCATAGCTCAAGATCAGCACTAGGCACCACGCCGCCACGCTGAGCCAGCCCAGCCAGGCGATCGCACCCACTGCTGCGCCCGAGGCCGCCATGCAGCGCTGCAGCGCCAGGGCCAACAGCACGCATGCCGCCAGGCGCAAGGCCCAGCGCAAGGGTCCGCCAGGTTCGCCCCGGCGCAGGATCTGTTCGCAGTGGCGGTCCATGGCCTGGCTCAGCAGCAGCATCGCCGGCAGGCACAGTGCCAGCGGCAAGGCGATGGTGCTGATCTGGTTGATGTGGCTGAAGGCGTTCATCCGCAGCACTCCAGCAGCGCGCGCAAGCTGGCCAGCAGCAGCGCGGCAGCGGCAAACTGCAGCGCCAGCCGGGCCAGTCGCTGCACATGAAAGGCCCAGAGCAGCAGCCCGGTGTACAGCACAAAACCCAGCAGGGTGCTGAGCAGTACCGCATGCGCCGGCGCGAGCAGGCCCGCCAGCACCAGGGCTTGCGCGAGCACCGCGCAGCCCAGGCCGGTGAGCAGGTAGCCACCACCAGCCGCCAGGCTGATGCGCAAGCCCAGCCGCATGGCATGACGCCAAGGCTGTGGAGCGGTGACCACTTTAGCGGGGGCGTTCATGCGCGTGCTCCTTGGCGGGGCCCGGGCCGGGCGGCGCGGGCGGGGGGCGTGGTGTGTGTTGAAAGCCGGTGGCGCCAGGCGCCCCAGGCGGCGAGCAGACCCAGCGCGATGCTGGTCAGCTCCACCCCGGCGCGTAGGCCATCGGCCTGGGCCAGGTAGCGCAGCAAGTGCTGGCCCGTGGTGGCGGCGTTGAGCAGCGGCAGGGCCATGCACAGCAAAGCCAGGGCGCAGAGCTGCTCCTGCCAGGCCGAGCGCGCGGGGCGCAGCAGCGCATGCAAGAGGCTAAGAGCCCACAGCGCAAAAAACAGCCGTATCTCGGCACTGGCCCGGGCCTCGATGGCCAGTGGCAGCAGGCGGTTGCCGTAGAGGTAGCCGATGGAGGCCAGCGAGGTGCCGGCCAGCGCTGCGATGTTCAGCGCATCGATGCAGCGGTAGACGGCAGGTGTGGCCCGGCCCCAGCCATGGTCGCTGCGGGTTCGGCGTTTGTTGGCAAACAGCAGCAGGCCTGTAGCCACCATGGCGGTGCCGGCCAGCCCGCAGACAAAGTACAGCCATTTCATGGTCCAGCCGCCAAAGCGGGCCATGTGCAGCGCCTCGATGACCGGGTGCACATCGCGGGCGCTGGCGGCTGGCTCGGACCGAGGCGGCGCCTGCAGCACCTCACCGGTGTCGGCAGCGATGCTGACATGCTCGGCAAGGTTATGCATACGCCTGGAATCGGCGCTATCCGCCAGCTGTGCCGTAAAGCGGTGGCTGGCCGGGCCTTGCGGCGGGTGCTGCAACGCAATGGATGCCACTGGCTGGCGCAGCAGCGACTGCGCCAGTTGCAGCTGCTGGGCCAGCTGGGGGCCGGCTGGCGGCAGATCCGGGCGCGCGGCCTGTGTGCCCGCGTTCAGATCGGTTTGGTAGCGGCTGTAGGCCTGGCGGTCTTCGCCATAGAGCGACTGCAGCGCATGCGGCATGTAGCTGGTGTAGAAGTAGGCCAGCCCGGTGTAGACGATCATGAACAGAAAGGGCAGGGTTAGCACCGCCGAGGCGTTGTGCGCATCCAGCCAGGAGCGCTGGCCCTTGCCGGGGCGAAAGCAGAAAAAATCCTGAAAAATGCGCCGGTGCACGATGAGGCCCGAGACCAGCGCCGCCATCATGCCCATGGACACCACACCCACCACCCAAAAGCCCGCCAGGCCGCCTTGCAGCGAGTAGTGGAAGGACATGAAGTGCCGACCACCTTCGGTCTGGCGGATGGGTGGCAGCGCCTGGGGTGCGCCGCTGGCCGGGTCGAGTGCAGCCTGCAGCACGCCGTCCGCCCCGCGTGCGGACAGCTGCAGGGCATCGCCCGCGCGGGCCGGCAGATCGATCTGCCACTGCCGGGCTTGCGGCGCCCTTTGCTGCAGATAGTCCTCAGCCGTGTGCAGGGCCTGCAGCCGGTCCTGCAAGCCCAGCGCGGCGTCAGGTGGCCCGTTGGCAGGCGCTGCCTGCATCCAGCGCGTGATGGGCTCGCGGAACACGCTCAAGGTGCCGGTCACAAAGATGGCGCAGAGCAGCCAGCCGCAGACCAGGCCACCCCAGGTGTGCAGCCAGGACATGGTCTGGCGCCAACCTGGCTGGCGCGCCGTACCGGGGACGGTACCGGGCATTTAGAAGCTGCCGCGCAAGGTCAGCTTGACGCTGCGGGGCTCGCCATACCAGTTGCCGCTGCCTGAGCTCCCCACGGTCTTGTAGTAGGTCTTGTCGAACAGGTTGTTCAGGTTGAGCGTGGCCGACCAGTGGCGGTCGATGCGGTACTGCAGGCTGGCGTTCCAGACCGCGTAGCCGGCCTGGGTGAACTTGTAGGGCACGCCTTCGCTGTCGAACTTGCCGGTGGCCGGGTTGTAAGGGTAGGCGGTGCCGCTGGCATAGGTGGTGCTTTGCACGGTCACGCCACTGCCCACCGTCCAGCGCGAGAAGTCGCCGGGCAGCTGGTAGCTGCTCCAGAGCTTGAGCAGGTGCTTGGGGGTGATGGTGCTGTAGACCAGCTGCTCGGCATCACTCTTGTTGCGGTTGTGGTTGTAGGTATAGCCGGCAAACAGCTGCCAGCCGCGCGCCAGCTGGCCCGAGATCTCCATGTCCACTCCCTGGCTGACGATCTTGCCCTGGGCGATGTAGCAGCAGCTCAGACCCAGGTCGCCCACATCGGTGTCGGGGTAGCGCGGGTCGCGCGCGGCCTCGCCGGTGCGCTCGATGCGGTAGAGCGCAAAGGCGGTGTTGAGCTTGCCGCCGGCCAGCTCGCCTTTGACACCCAGCTCGAAATTGCGCCCCTTGATGGGATCGAGCGGCGTGCCCGGCAGCGGGCCTTGCAGGCTGCTGGCCTGGGATTTGTGGATCTCGGAGACGCTGCCATGCGCCGTCCAGCGGTTGTCCAGGTCATAGACCAGGCCGGCATAGGGCGTGAGGATGCCGCTTTCCTGGTAGTAGCTTTTGCCGCTGGAGCGCAGCGAGCCATCGGCGTTGTAGTTGAAGTAGGGCGTGACGTTGGAGTAGCTGGCATAGCGCCCGCCCACGATGGCGCTGAGCTTGTCGGTCAGGCTCAGGTTGACGCGGCCATACAGGCCTTTTTGCGTGGCGCCATAGCCGGGGTAGCTGCGGGTCTTGCGCTCGCTGACCGCATGCGGAATCTTGTCGGGATCAAAGCCATAGACATTGGTGAGCGACTCGTCCGTCTCCATCTCGGAGTAGTAGGTGTCCTGGTCATCGCGGATCTTGGCCCAGTCGGCGCCCAGCAGCAGCTGGTGGCTGCGGCCCAGCAGCGAGAAGGGTCCGCTGATATTCAGGTCCACGCTCTTCTTGTCCGAGCGGAAGTCGTTGGAGAAGCCGGTCCAGCTAGCACCCAGGCCGGTGGCGGGATCGACGGCGCCACTGAGGCTGGCCAGGCGGCTGTCGCTGTCCACCTTCTGGTAGTTGAGCTGGGCCTTGGCTTTCCAGCCGCCGGCCAGCTGCTGGTCGAGCTGGGCAAACAGCTCCTTGGCGCTTTTGTCGTAGTGGCTCCAGCCGGCCATCAGTGCGGTGTTGCGCGGCAGGTGCAGGTCGTCGCCATTGGGGGCGCGCGGAATGCCTTCGCGCCAGGGCGTGGCACTGAGCTTGTCGTAGCTGGCGCCCAAAGTGACCTTGCTGTCTCGGCTGAGGTCGGCTTCGACAATGCCGTAGAGCAGGCTGTTCTTGGAATCGGCACTGCGGTAGAAAAAATCCTTGTCGGTATGGGCCAGCACCGCACGGCCGCGCACGCTGCCATCGCTGTTCAAGGGGCCGGCCACATCCAGCTCCAGCTGCTTGCGGTTCCAGCTGCCCAGGCTGGCCGAGGCCTGGATCTGGCGCTGGGCCGTGGGGCGCTTGCGCACCAGGTTGATGGCGCCACCGGGCTCGCCATTGCCGCTGAACAGGCCATTGGCGCCGCGCACGATCTGCACGCTGTCGTACATCGCCAGGTTGGGGTCAAACAGCTGCTGGCTGAAGGCATCGACGCTGGCGCCATCGATCTGCACATTGCCAATCTCAAAGCCACGCGAGAGAAAACGCGTGGCCTGACCGCCCAGGCCGCCGGCACCGGCGTAGTCCACCGTCACGCCGGTGGCCTGCTGCATCACCTCGCCAACCGTGCTCAGTGCCTGGTCCTCGATCAGCTGGTGGGTCATCACGGTGATGGACTGCGGTGTCTCGCGCACATCCTGGCCCTTGCCCAGCGACACGCGCCCGCTGGTGTAGGAGCCACTGCCTTCGGTGGCCTCCGTGCGCTCGGCCTGGGCGGTAACCAGCACCTCCTGCAAGGTGTGGGAAGCGATGCTGCGCCGCTGCACGGTGATGGCCGCGCCGGCGGCCATGGCCTCCAGATCGCTGCCGGCCAGCACCTGGGCCAGCGCCGCTTGCAGGCTGAGGCTGCCTTGCAGCGCTGGTGCCTGGCGCCCTTGCACCAAGGCGGCATCGACCGAGATGGCCACGCCCCAGGTACGCGCCAGTGCATTGAGGGCCTGGCCCAGCGGCTGCGCCGGCAGGTTCAAGCTCTGGGTGGCTGCCATGGCCGTCTGGGCGGCTGCCGGCTGCGCCTGCACCGGGCCGGGCAAGGCCAGCAGGGCCAGCGAGCCGGCACAGGCCAGGCTGCAGGCCAGCGCGATGACAGGCTGGCGGCGTTGGGCAGTGGCTGGCGCTGCGGAGCGGCGGGACGGGCTGCAGGGAAGTGGCAGATCTCGGTACATGCGAATGCTTTCTAGGGTGTTGTCCCAGTGAAGACGTAGCAGCGGCGATATACCGGACAAAAATTTTGAGAGAGGTGGGTGGCAGGCTGTTTGGCGCTGTTCATCCACGCGCATGGCAACCCGACTAGCGGCGGCGAATCAGACTGCTGCCATCGGGCAGGCGCTCCACCCGCACGGGCAGCGAGCGCGGCAGGCTGGCGACAAAGGTGGCCGGGTCGCGCAGCTGGAAGCTGCCGGTCAGGTGCAGCGACTGCAGGCCGCCGGCAGCATCGAGCTGCAGCGGGCGCTCCAGGTAGTCGTTCCAGCGGCTCAGTACCTCCGGCAGCGGCGTGTGGTCAAACACCAGCCAGCCATCGCGCCAGGCGCCCACATCCTGGCGGTTGACGCTGCTGGTGTGCAGGCCGCCTTGCGCATCCAGGCGCGCGGCCTCGCCAGCGGCCAGCACCACATCGGCGGCCTGGCTGGCATCGCTGTCCAGGCCCCAGACGGCGACGCGGCCCTGGGCCACGCTGACCTGCAGGCCCGATGGGCGCAATGCCACCGAGAACACGGTGCCCAGCACCCGCACCCTGCCCAGCGGTGTTTGCACTTCCAAGGGGCGCTGGGCATCGTGGACCACATCCAGGCGTATCTCACCGCGCGCCAGTTGCAGCACGCGCCGGTTGCGGTACAGCACGGCCTCTACGGACGTGGAGGGCGCCAGATCCAGGTGCGAGCCATCGGGCAGGTTCTGGGCCAGCATCTGGCCATGGCCGGTGTGCAGCGCCATGCGTGCCAGCGGCTGCTGCCAGTACCAGCGCCCACCCAGGCCCAGCAGGCTGGCCAGCCCTGCCGTGCCCAGCAGCGACAGGCTGCGGCGGCGCTGTTGGCGGCTGCGCTCGGCCTGGCTGGCGGGCAGCGCAAAGTCGGCTTGCAGCGCATGGGCTTCGGTCGCGCCCCAGCCTTGCAGCGCGCGCTGGGCGGCGGCTTCGTGTTCGGCCGACTGGGCCCGCCAGCGTGCAAAGGTCTGGCTGGCGGTCTCGGCGGTGGCGGCATCGCCCGCGTGCTGGCGGGCGATCAGCAGCAAGGCGTATTCCAGGTGTTTGCGGTGGGGGTCTGCCCCGGTGCTGGCCGCTGCCATCAGGCCTCCAGCCCCATGCAGCCGCAGACGGCGCGCACCACATGCTTTTCCACCGAGGCGATGCTGATGTCCATGTGCGCGGCCGCTTCGGCATGGCTGAAGCCATAGATGCGCACCAGTACAAACACCTCGCGTCGCTTGCGCGGCATGGCAGTGAGGCGGCGTACCAGCAGCTCCAGCTGCTGGCGGCTGGCGATGACGCGCTCGGTGGACGGGGCGTCGTCAGCCGCCACCAGCGCCAGGGTTTGCAGCAGCTGGGCATCGACCTGGCGGCGCCGGGCGTCGTCGATGACGATGTTCTTGCCGGTGCGAAACAGCAGTGCCCGCAGGTCTCTGACGGCTACTTCGCGCGCCTGCAGTGCCAAAACACGGGCATAGCTTTCCTGCACGACATCGGCCGCCGCCTGCCGGTCATTGAGCGAGCGGGAGAAGAAGTTCAGCAGTTCTGCGTAATAGCTCGCAAGCACGAGAGGACACCTTGGCCATGGGGCTGCAGAAAGGGGCCCCAACAATGCGCCCGGCAATGGTGCGGGACAGGGGCTGGCTTGCAGCGAAGGCGCGATCTTATCAAAAAATAGAAATGAATCTCATTTCCAATAAGACGACCCAGGATGTGGTGGGTCAGGTCCAAAGGTTCCAGAAGGGGGAAGGCGGGGGCGCTGCGCCTGCGCACCCCGATCATCGGTTAAGCGCTTAGCCGATGCGCTGGCCGCGCGAACGCATGCGCCAGGCGCCGAGGCCGCCGGTCAGCAAGGTCAGCAGTACCAGGCTCCATTGCTGCAGGCTGGGCACAGGTTCCACGCTGGTGGGCACAGGCGGGTTGGTGGTGGCAACGGTGGCGGAGGCGATGCAAGGCTGCGCGGTGCTGCCAGTGCATTGCGCATTGGCTTCGCCCACCGCCAACGAGGCTGTGTTGACCAGGCTGGCAGGGGGCTGCGCGCTGACGGTGGTGGCCAGCTCGATCGTGACACTGTCACCGGCGGCAAGCGATGCGACCGTCACATCCACTGCACCGGTGCCGCTGGCGGGCACGCAAGGAGCGGCGCCGCTGCTGGTACAGGTCCAGCTGGCGTTGTCCAGGCCTGCGGGCAGCGGGTCGGTGATATGGGCCTGCGTGACGGGCACCTGGCCTGCATTGAGTGCCGTGATCGAGTAGTTCACCGGCTGGCCGGCATAGACGGTGCCGGTGGTTTGCGCGGTCTTGCTCAGTTGCAGCAGCGGGTTGGGCCACAGATCCACCGCTGCCGATGCGCTGCAGGGCTTGGCCTGGGTCTGCGCGCTGGCCGGGTTGTAGCACAGCCACTCGGCATTGCTGGCTGCCACGCCGGCAGTGTTGAGGACCTGGTCCATGCGGGTGGCGATGCTGTCCACCGTGGCGACCACGGTGTAGACCAGGCTGGCGTTGGCGCGCATGCTGGCGATGGTCTGGCTCAGCACACCGCCTGCGGCGAGGCTGCCGCTGGCTTGTGGGCAGACCGCAAGGCTGCCGACCGGTGACTGGCAGCTCCAAGTGGCCGACGCAAATCCGGCGGGCAACGTGTCATTGAGTGCAACGCCGGTCAGCTCGGCTGCTCCTTCGTTCTTGACCGTCACGGTGTAGGTGGCCGTTTGCCCCGGGTAGAGCGGGCCGGTGGCATCCACCGTCTTGGTCACACTGAGCAGCGGGCTGGTGGCCACCGATGCCGACGCGCTGCAAGGCGTTGGAAAGCCTTCACGGGCATCGCAGCTGAGGGTGCTGGTGGCAGGCGGCTCGATGGTGGCGGTGTTGGTGATGACCGTGGCGCCTGCGGGCAGCGGGTTGCTGAAGCGCGAGTTGACGCGGAACACCAGTGCGCTGCCTGCCGGCAGGGCCGGCAGGACGGTGTCGAGCGGAAAGACGCCGCTCGCAGGCACGGGGCACACGGCAGCGCTGCCCGCAGGGCGGCTGCAGCTCCAGGTGCTTCCCGCTGTTTGGAGTCCAGCGGGCAGGGTATCGCGCAGGCGGGTGCCACTGGCGTCGCGCGTGCTGGCATTGGTCACTGTGATGTCGTAGAACACCGGGCTATTGGCGCTGGCCAGGCCGGTGTAGGCGCTGCCGTCGCTATTGACCGCTTTTTTGGCCACCGACAGCGGCGGCGAGCAAGAGGCGGTGCCGCTCGACTGCACCAGCAGACCCGAGGGGTCTCCCTGGTTGCCGACGACGACGTAGATGGTGTTGGTGCCGGTCTTCCAGCCATTGTTGAGAACGACCGGCACATTGCCTGCAGCCGTGAAACCACCGACGCCCAGAATGGCGCCATTGTTGGTGTAATCGAAGACGGTGTCGTTGACCAAAACGCGTTTGACCTGGTTGTCCACATACAGACTCAAACTCAGGTTGAAACTGTCCGGGTCCACGGCTGGATCCATCGTGAAGCGGTATTGGTAGACGTAGTAGCTTCGGCCATACTGCACCCCGATCCACTGGGCGTTGCCAAACGGCGATTGCACCCAGGCGCCATTGCCGGCACCGGGGCGGTCGACCGGGCCTTGGGCATAGCTCAGCGCTGCAGCGGCGGCAGGTGTGGTGATATCGCCAGGTGCCGGGGCGATGGACCAGTGCGCATCCAGACTCCCCAGCGGGAGCTTGGGGCTGTTGATGCTGTAGCCGTTGCTGCCGTCAATCCCGGTATTGAATATGGCGGGGTCCGTGCTGCATGACACAACCGGCACCGTTTGGGCCTGGACCGCCAAGGGGTTGAGAAGTGCTGCGACCGCACATCCCAGGCCCAGAGAATGGGCCATCGATATTCTGAAGCCGTTCATTGCATTCCTATTTGAAATAAATTTATTCAATATGGATATGCATCGTAGTAGGGCGAAATCGCAGCGAAAACAGGGCAATGTCAAACATCTTCATGCGGGCGCATGGTTGACATTTTTTATGAAAAGACTTGCTTCAGTTGACGCGATTGACGGCGCTCAAGGTGCGGGCTGCAACGACACCGCAGCTACACCGCAGCGCGGGGCGCAGGTGTGGGGAGGCGGTGGTGCCAGCTGCCACTGAAGGCACTGCCTCTTTGGGGAAAGAAGAATCATTATCAATTATGATCTTGCGGTTGTTCGCGTTCCTCACCGGGTTGCCCATGCCACAGCCTCCGCTCCACACCGAGGTGGAAACCATTTTTCGCCAGCACCACGCATGGCTGCGCGGGCGCTTGATGCTGCGCACATCCAGCCACAGCGAGGCCGAGGATGTGGCGTCGGAAACCTTTTTGCAGTTGACGGAAAAAGGGAGCGCGGCTGAAGGCGAGACGCTGGATATCCACCACCCGCGTGCCTTTTTGTCGACGGTGGCCAAACGCATCCTCATCAAGCTCTGGCAGCGCCAGGATCTGGAAGCCGCTTACGAGGACACGCTGCGCCACCTGCCCGAGGCGGTGGCGCTGTCCCCCGAAAGCCATGCGATGCTGGTCGAGGCCATCTGCCAGATCGACCGGGCGCTGGCTGCGCTGCCGCTGCCGGTCAAGACGGTGTTTCTGCTGTCGCGGCTGGAGGGCATGCGCTACCCCGACATTGCCGCGCACATGGGCATCTCGCTGGCCACTGTCGAGCGCCATATGCGGCGGGCCCTGCTGCAATGCGTACGCAGCGTGCCATGAGCGCCACCCCACTCCCCAGCCCCGCACTGCACGCCGCCGTCGACTGGCTGGTGCGCCACGAGGCCGAAACGATGAGCGCGGCCGACCACCAGGCTTTTGCGCGCTGGCTGCAGCAGGACGCGCAGCACCAGGCCGCATGGGAGCGTGTGCGCGCGGCATTGGCCGAACCGCTGACCGCCGTCCGCCATCTGCAGGCCCATACCCAGGGCCTGCATGCACAGGCGGCCATGCAGGCGCTGGTCCGGACCCGCCGCCGCCGGGTCCTGCGCGGCGCGCTGGCGGTGGGCGGGCTCGGCGTGGCCACCGCACTGGTCGCAGACCGGCTGGCGCCGTTGGGCGAGCTGATGGCCGATTGGCGCACCGGCACCGGTGAGCGCCGTGAATTCATGCTGGCCGATGGCACCAGCGTGTTGCTGGATGCCCGCTCCGCCGTCGATGTGCACGATGCGGCCGGCGTGACCGTGCTGCAGCTGCGGGCCGGGGCCCTGATCGCCACGCGCGCCGTTGCAGGCGCGTCCCCGTTGCAGATCCACACCCGCGATGGCGTGGCACTGCTCGATGCCGGCCGCATGATGGGCAGGTTGTATGCGGACCGGACGGAAATGGTGGCGCTGGACCAGGGGCTGACCCTGCGGCCCCGTGAGTCAGCGCAGACGCTGCTGCATGCCGGGGAGGGTGCGCGTTTCACTGCCCATCGGCTCCAGGCGCTGGGCGGCCATGCGGTGCAGCGCGCCGCATGGCAGCAGGGCATGCTCGCCGTCGATGACTGGCCGCTGGCCGATGTGGCCCAGGCGCTGCAGGCCTATTTTTCTGGCTATATCCGCGTGGCCCCTGCGGTGGCGGAGCTGCGGGTGTTTGGCATCTTCCGGCTGGATGTCGATGGGTTGTTGACCACGCTCAGCCAGATGCTGCCGCTGCAGATCCAGCGCTGGGGGCCGTTGATCCGCATTGGCGAGAAGGTCTGACGCGCAGATCGCGGCCAACCCCGATGCGGTGCCTGGTGCAAATAGATGAGGGGTTTTTTAGTCTCGGCGCACTGGTTAAACAGTACCCAGCGAAAAGGAACTTCTGCCGTGACGACTTCCCCTCTCCAGCGCCGCCATGACGGCGCCCCATTGACCGTGCGAAGCTGCGCCGCACACTCGCCCCTCCATGCGCTGGCCCTGGCTGCCGTGCTGGCCTGCACGCTGGCGCCTGCCACCAGCCGGGCGGACGATGCACCCCAGGCCGCTGCGGTGCAGCTCGACATTCCGGCGGGCAGCCTGGCCGATACGCTGACCCGCATTGGCCAGCAGACCGGGCGCAGCATCGTTGCCGACCCCGCCGTACTGCAAGGCCAGCGCAGTGCCGCTATCCAGGGCAGTTGGACGGCGGAGCAGGCGGTGCGCAAGGCGCTGGAGGGATCGGCGCTGCAGGTGCAGACGCTGACCGGTGGGGCGCTGCAGGTCCGCAAGCCAGCGGCCCCTCAGCCTCCGGTGGCAGGCACTGCACCGGCAGCGGAGGTTGTTGCGCCAGCCGGCGCCGTAGCGGCAGCCGCTGAGGCCAGCCACCAGCTGCCCGTCGTGGTGGTGACCGACCAGCGCTCCGACAGCTCGCTGATGCAGCCGACCCGCCAGGTCACGGTGATCGAGGGGGAGGAGCTGGACGACCTGCGCGCCACCTCGGCCAACCTGAACAGCCTGCTGGCCAAGAGCGTGCCGGGCATGGCGGACTCCAGCCGCAATCTGAGTGATTTCGGCATGACCCTGCGCGGCAGAAATGTGCTGGTGCTGGTCGATGGCATCCCGCTCAACACCAACCGCGACACGGCGCGCAACCTGGTCAATGTGGAGATGAGCCGCATCGAGCGGGTCGAGGTGTTGCGCGGCAGCAATGCCATCTATGGCAGCGGTGCGACAGGGGGCGTGATATCGGTCACCACCCGTCCGGTGGGGGGCAAGCCGGTGGCGCGTACCACGGTGGGTTTTGACAGTTCGCTCTCGCGCCTGAGTGGTGACGGCCTGGGCGGCCAGGTGCAGCACTATCTGTCGGGGGCCGGTGATGTTGTCGATTACGAGGTCGATATCTCGGCCCGCCGCATCGGTGGTGCCTTTGACGGCCACGGCGACCGCATCGCCCCGGATGCCAGCCAGGGCGATCTGTTCGACTCGAACACCTACAGCCTGGGCGGCAAGATCGGCTTTCGCATCGATGGGGACCAGCGCATCCAGCTGGCGGCCAGCCACCTGCGTGCGCACCAGAAGTCGGACTATGCCAACGACCCCAGCGTCAACCAGGCGCCATTGGGTTCGGTGGCGGCCCGCGCCATCCGGGGGCTGAAGCTGGCGGACCAGAACCAGGTGGAAAACACCTTGCTGAGCGCCAGCTACGAACACAAGGACCTGGGGGGCAGCACCTTGAGTGCGATGGTCTATGGCCGTGACAACTACGTGCGCTTTGCGCCCTTTGATGCCCGCAGCAATACCAACCGGGGCAATTTTGTCGACCAGGTGATGCAGAACAACAAGGTGTTCGGCAGCCGCCTGACCATCACCACCCCGATCGGCGAAGACAAGACCACCAAGCTGGTCTGGGGCGCGGACTATATCCAGGAGCGCAGCAACATGCCGCTCGATACGTTTGACGCCGCTGTCTATGACGCCAGTGGCGGTCTGGTGTTCCAGCCCACCGGTCAGCGCATCTACATGCCCTGGGTCACCGTCAAAAGCGCGGGCGCCTTTGGTCAGCTGCAGCACAAGTTCAGCGACCAGTGGTCCGCCGAAGGCGGCTTGCGCTATGAGAAATCGCAGGCCAGTTTTGACGATTTTCAGCCACTGTCGCAGTCGCGCCTGCCCAACCCGGCCACGGTGGCGGGCGGCAAGGTCTCCTACGACGCGGTGCTCTACAACCTCGGTCTGGCCTTCAAGCCCTGGAAGAACCATGAGTTCTACACCTCGTTCAGCCAGGGCTTTGACCTGCCCGATGTGGGCCTGCAGCTGCGCAATGCCGGGGCCAAGTTCGATATCAATGCCTCCGAGCTGGAACCGGTCAAGACCGACAACTATGAAATCGGCTGGCGCGGCAGCTTCGGCGACACCATGGCAACATTGGCGCTGTTCCATTCGCGCTCGGATCTGGGCGCCGTGCAGTCCTTCAACAACGGCCTGCACCTGACGCGCACGCGCGAGCGCATTCGCGGTGTCGAGCTGACCGCAGACCACTATGCCGACCACTGGTCCACCGGCGGCACCGTCACCTGGATGCAGGGCCGTGAGACACCCCCAGGCGCCAGCAGCGATCAGCGCATGACGGGCTACCGCATCCCGCCACTGAAGATCACCGGCTATGTGCAGTACAACCCCAGCGGCCGCTGGAGCCTGCGCACCCAGTTCAACTGGTTTGGCGCACGCGATTACCGCCTGGCCGATGGCAAGACCCAGTTCGCCCGGGCCGATGTCAAAAGCTACTACAGCGTCGATGTGGTGGGCCGCTACCAGTTCGACAACAAGAACCAGCTGACCATCGGGGTGCAGAACCTGTTCAACCGCTACTACCTGCCGCTCTACAGCCAGCTGATGCGCAGCGGCAAGAACGACAGCCGCCTGCCGGCAGCCGGTGCGACCTTGACGGCGAGCTATACGCACAACTGGTGATTTGGGCGGGAGTGGCTGGAGCTGCCAACGAAAAAGCACCCTCGGTGGGGTGCTTTTGCTGTTCTGGCGGAAGCTCAGGGATTCGAACCCTGGAACCCTTTCGGGTTGCCGGTTTTCAAGACCGGTGCAATCGACCACTCTGCCAAACTTCCTGGAGGCTGCTGGGCGGAGTGCTCGCCTGGCAGCATCAGGGATTGTATGCGAATTCCGGCCCGCCGCCTCAGTGGCGGGCGGGTTCGGGATCGTCCTTGAGGCGGCTGTGGGCCAATGCGCCGGCCGCTTCCAGGATCGGGTAGGCGACCGAGCACAGCAGCGAGTTGATGCGCTTGAGGTCGCTGATCAGGTCGATGTGCAGCGAGCTGGTCTCGATGCTGGGGACGGTGTTGTGCGACAGGCGCTCCAGGTGCGAGGCGGAATAGGCCAGTTCCAGGTCGCGGAAGCGCGCCTTTTCTTCCAGCAGCTTTTGTGCATCACGCACATTGCCCGAGAGGAACACGCTCATCGCCAGGCGCAGGTTGTCCAGCAGGTGCGAATGCAGCTCGTTGATCTCTTCCATGCCCTGCTTGCTGAACTGGCGGCGCTTCTTGATCTTCTTGTTTTCCACATCGGTGAGCACGCGCTCGATGATGTCGCCGATCTGCTCCATGTTGATGGTGAAGTTGATCACTTCAGTCCAGCGCTGGCTCTCGCGTTCGTCCAGTTCGGCGCGCGAGATCTTGGTCATGTAGTACTTGATGGCCGAGTACAGCTCATCGACCGTATCGTCGAGCTTGCGCAGGTCCTGTGACAACTGCTGGTTGTCGGTCTGCACCACGTTGTGCAGGCCGATCAGCATCGACTCGACCACATCGGCCTGGTGCAGCGCTTCACGTGCGGCGCAGGAAATGGCCAGCGACGGGGTGGACAGCGCAGAAGCATCGAGGTGGCGCGGGCGCTGTGGGCCCTTGTTCGCCTCTTCCTTGGGCAGCAGCTTGCGCATCCAGTCGCCGATCACGCCGGTGAACCAGATGAAGCCCAGTGTGTTGAGGATGTTGAAGGCCAGGTGGAACAGCACCGCCGAGCGGCCCGCATCGTTGATGTAGGGCATCGCATAGGTCGACCACAGACCGACGAAGGGCGCGACGATGGCGACGCCCATGATCTTGAAGACGAGGTTACCGATGGTGACCTGGCGCACTTCGATGCTGGATTTGGCCGTTTGCAGCACGGCCAGCACACCGCTGCCCAGGTTGGCGCCCAGCACCAGGCCCAGGGCCATGTCGCCGGTGATGGCGCCCGATGCGGCCATGGCCGCAATCAGCAGCACGATGGCCAGGCTGGAATAGGCGATGACGGCCAGGATGGCGCCCAGCAGCAGCTCCATGAAGAAGTCGCTCTTGACGCTGACCAGCAAGGTGCGTACGGCCTCCGATGCGAGCAGCGGCTCGGTGGCCTCGACGATCAGGCGCAGCGCCAGCAGCATCAGGCCCAGGCCGATGAAGACGCGGCCCACGCGCCCGGGCGTGGAATCCTGCTTGGAGATGAAGAGCACGACGCCGGAGAAGATCAGCAGCGGCGACAACCAGGACAGGTCGGTCGAGAACAGCACCGCCATCAAGGCGGTGCCGACGTCGGCACCACGCATGACCGACAGCGCGGCCGTAAGCGGTATCAGGCCCTGGCCGACGAAGGAGGCGGTCATCAGGGAGGTGGCACTGCTGGACTGGACGAGGGCCGTCACCCCGATGCCCGAGAGCATCGCGGTGAAACGGTTGCTCATACTGCGCGCCAGCAGGTTGCGAAGGTTGGCGCCAAAGACGCGCAGCACCCCTGTGCGCACCATATGAGAGCCCCAAACCAGCAGCGCAATGGCGGCAAGAAGATTGAGCAAGTGTTTCATAAGGCGAACCGGACACTATACCCCTGATAAGCGCGCCGCGCTGTAGGGCGAATGCCATTGTGTCTCTTTTTATGCAGGCCAGCGGTGTTTCGCCCCTGGCCGCGCTGCCCTGGTGGCGTGTGGACCACCGAAAAAAACACCGCCGTCGCGGGGCGAGGGCGGTGTTTGCGTGTTGCCTATCGAGGCGTTGAATTGCCTGATCAGCTTTTTTCGCCCCGGCGCATGCGCAGCAGCTCATCCAGGATCAGCAGAAACGCGCCCAGGCAAATGGCCGAGTCGGCCAGGTTGAAGGCCGGGAAATGGCTGCCCATCCAGTGGAAGTCGAGCATGTCGACCACATAGCCGTGGCGCATGCGGTCCACTACATTGCCGATGGCGCCGCCCATGATGCAGGTGAGCGCCAGGCAGAACAGGGTTTTGTGGCTATGGCGGTAGAGCTGCCAGACGATGACCGCCGTCACGACGACCCCAATCCCAGTGAACAGCCAGCGCTGCCAGCCGCCGGCGCTGGCCAGGAAGGAGAAGGCCGCGCCAGGGTTGTGGGCCCGGACGATGTTGAAAAAGCCGGTAATGGTCGTGTATTCGCCCAGCTGGTAGTGGGCCAGGATCCATTCCTTGCTCCACTGGTCCAGCCAGAAGATCACCGCAGCAATCACCAGCCACAGCACGAACCGGCCTTTGCCGGCGCTGCCCACGGCAGCGGGGGCGGCGGCGTTCATCAGGCCATCCGGCGGGTTTCACCCACGCCATAAAGATTGCTGTCGCAGCGGCCGCACAAGGTGGGGTGGGCAGGGTTCTGGCCCACATCGTCGCGGTAGTGCCAGCAGCGCTCGCACTTGGCCTTGTCCGATGGGTTGACGGCCACGCTCAGCGCATCACCGGCGGCCACCGTGGCGGCCGAGGTGATCAGCACAAACTTCAGGTCGTCGGCCAGGGTCTGCAGCAGCGCCAGGTCTTCCGGCTGGGCGCTGATGGCCACCTCGGCCTGCAGCGATGCCCCCACCTTGCCATCGGCACGCAGGGTTTCGATGTCCTTGTTGACCACATCGCGGATCTCGCGGATGCGGGCCCACTTGGCCAGCAGGGCTTCGTCGCCAGCGGGCAGGTCGCAGAATTTCTCCAGGAAGATGGTTTCGCTGTTGCCGACGATCTTCCAGGCCTCTTCGGCGGTGAAGGACAGGAAAGGCGCCATCCAGCGCAGCATCGCCTGGGTGATCTGGTGCAGCGCGGTCTGGGCCGAGCGGCGTGCCAGGCTGCCTTCGGCGCTGGTGTAGAGGCGGTCCTTGAGGACATCCAGGTAGAAGCCGCCCAGGTCCTCGGAGCAGAACAGCTGCAGCTTGGCCACCACCGGGTGGAACTCGTAGACCTTGTAGTGCGCCAGCAGCTCTGCCTGGAACTGCGCCGAGCGTGCCAGCGCCCAGCAGTCGATCTCCAGCATGTCGTCGTAGCCGACCGCATCCTTGGCCAGGTCGAAGTCGCTGATGTTGGCCATCAGAAAACGCAGGGTATTGCGGATGCGGCGGTAGGCGTCGACCACGCGGGCGAGGATCTTGTCGTCGATGCCCAGGTCGCCCGAGTAGTCGGTCGAAGCCACCCACAGGCGGATGATCTCGGCGCCCATCTTGCCGCTCACATCCTGCGGCGCGACGGTGTTGCCCAGCGATTTGGACATCTTCTTGCCCTGGCCGTCGACGGTGAAGCCGTGGGTCAGCAACCCCTTGTAGGGCGCGCGGCCAAAGATGGCCGAGGCCAGCAGCAGGGAGCTGTGGAACCAGCCCCGGTGCTGGTCATGGCCTTCGAGGTACAGGTCGGCCTCAGGTCCGCTGTCGTGGTGGTGCTCGGCGTGGGTGCCGCGCAGCACATGCCAGAAGGTCGAGCCCGAATCGAACCAGACTTCCAGGATGTCGGTGCTCTTCGTGTAGAGCTTGGCTTCTTCGGCACCCAGGATCTCTTCGCTGGTCACACGGCTCCAGGCCTCGATGCCGCCCTTTTCGACGATCTCGACCGCCTGGTCCAGGATCTCCATCGTGCGCGGGTGCAGCGCGCCCGTGTCCACATGCAGGAAGAAGGGGATGGGCACACCCCAGCTGCGCTGGCGCGAGATGCACCAGTCCGGACGGCCGGCGATCATCGCGCGCAGGCGCTCCTGGCCGTTTTCCGGGTAGAAGCTGGTGTGCTCGATCGCGTCCAGCGCGATCTGGCGCAGGGTCTGTGCCGGCTTTTGGGCCGGGTCGGTGAACACGCCTTCGCCTTCATCCATGCGGATGAACCACTGGGCGGCGGCGCGGTAGATCACCGGCGTCTTGTGGCGCCAGCAATGCGGGTAGCTGTGGGTGATGGTCTTGGTGTCCATCAGACGGCCGGCGACCTTGAGCGCGTCCAGGATGACCGGCACAGCCTTCCAGATATGTTGGCCACCGAACAGCGGCAGCTCGGGCGCATAGACGCCGTTGCCCTGCACCGGGTTGAGAATGTCCTTGTAGTCCATGCCATTGCTGACGCAGGAGTTGAAGTCATCCAGACCGTAGGCGGGCGCCGAGTGCACGATACCGGTACCGTCGTCGGCCGTCGCATAGTCGGCCAGGTAGACAGGCGAAATGCGGTCATAGCCCTTGTCCACATGGGCCAGCGGGTGTTTGAAGGGCATGTGGTCCAGCACCTTGCCGGGCGCCGATGCGATCACCTTGCCGTCGATCCCCCAGCGCTCCATGCACTTGTCCACCAGCGCGCTGGCCAGCACCAGCAGGCCGCGCCCGGTATCGACCAGGCTGTATTCCAGATCGGGGTTGACGTTCAAGGCCTGGTTGGCAGGGATGGTCCAGGCGGTGGTCGTCCAGATGACGATGAAGGCTTCCTTGTCCAGCTTGGCCAGGCCGAAGGCGGCCGCCAGCCGGGCCGGATCGGCCGCCGGGAACATCACATCCAGGGTCTGGCTTTGCTTGTCGGCGTATTCGATTTCGAACTCGGCCAGCGATGAGGCGCAGTCAAAGCACCAGTAGACCGGCTTCAGGCCCCGGTAGACAAAGCCACGCTCCATGACCTTCTTGAGTGCGCGCAGCTCGCCCGCCTCATTGGCATAGTTCATGGTCTTGTAGGGGTGGTCCCAGTCGCCCAGCACGCCCAGGCGCTTGAAATCCGCCATCTGCTGGCCGATCTGCTCGGTGGCGAAGGCGCGGCTCTTGGCCTGCATCTCGTCGCGGGGCAGGTTGCGGCCATGGAGCTTTTCGATCGCGTTCTCGATCGGCAGGCCGTGACAGTCCCAGCCCGGCGCGTACAGCGCGTCATAGCCTTCCAGTTGGCGGCTCTTGACGATCATGTCCTTCAAGATCTTGTTGACGGCGTGGCCGATGTGGATCTTGCCGTTGGCGTAGGGCGGGCCATCGTGCAGGATGAATTTGGGCGCGCCGCTGCGGGCAGCACGCAGACGCTTGTAGATACCCTTGTCCTCCCATTCCTGCACCCAGGCCGGTTCGCGCTTGGGCAGATCGCCCCGCATTGGAAACGGGGTGTCGGGCATGTTCAAGGTGGCGCGGTACGCAGAGGCCTTTTCTGCGGGAGACGATTTGTCGGACATAAATACCTTCAAAGCAAAACATGGTCCTGATCCGGGCGGGGTGATCATGCCGGTCAGTGGAAAAATGTATAGCGCAGAAGCGTTGTCTGACGTGCACGGGCGTGCAGGCGACGGCTGACTTCTGCGCGGCACGGCGCAGTCAGGTCAGCGTCAAATTCGGTCGCGTGTGGTCTGGCGACGGGTTTCGGCGTGGCTGGCCGTATGAAAGAAGGCACGGGCATCCGCGCAGTCCTTGGCAATCCCTGTGGTCAGGGCGTCCAGACTGTCGTATTTGAGCTCGTCGTGCAGTTTGTGTAGGAGTTCCACTCGGATGATTTTACCGTATGCCCCGTCACCACCCAGTTCGGCGGGCCATTGCAGGCAATGGGTCTCCAGCAGCACGCGGCCACCGTTGACGTCATTGGGGTCCAGCGAGGGGCGCACGCCCAGATTGGCCACGCCGGGCAGCGGCTCTGCCGACAGGCCGTGCACCAGCACGACAAAAATGCCGCTGGCAGCCGGTTTCCAATGGTCAAAACGCAGGTTCAACGTGCGAAAGCCATCGCCTGCGCCCGCGCGGCTTTCGGCCAATTGGCGGCCGAGCTTGCGGCCATGCACCACATGGCCGGATATCGCATAGGGGTAGCCCAGCAACTTGGCCGCCGCCGGCATGTCGCCCTGGCTGAGCGCATGCCGCACCGCCGTGCTGGACACGCGCAGGCCATCGGACTCGTAGCTGTTCATTCTTGCCACATCGAAGCCCTGCTTGCGGCCGGCGTCGACCAGCTTGGCGTAGTCGCCCGCGCGCTGGTGGCCGAAACGGAAGTCGTCGCCCACCAGCAGGTAGCCCGTGCCCAGCCCCTGGAGCAGCACATCGTCGATGAAGGCCTGCGGGGCCTGCGCCGCCAGGCGTGCGTTGAAGGGCAGCACAATCGTCTGGTCGATGCCGCATTGGGCCAACTGGTCGAGCTTGTCGCGCAACGTGGAGATGCGGGCGGGCGCCAGATCGGGCTTGTGCAGCAGCTGGGCAAAATAGTCGCGCGGATGGGGCTCGAAGGTGAGTGCGCAACTGGCCAGACCCCGGCGCTGCGCTTCGCTGCGCAGCAGCGCCAGCATGGCCTGGTGGCCCCGGTGCACCCCATCAAAATTGCCGATGGTCAGCGCGCAATGCCTGGTGACCTCGGGGTGGTCAAGTCCTCTGAAGATCTTCATCTTTGCTTTGTTTTTTGTAGCGGCTTGCGCTTTCGATCCGAGCGCTGGTGTGCAATTTCACGATAAAAGTGTATATTGGCCATTATGACTTGGTGCCCGGGTCTGCGTGCGGCATGTGCGTGGGCAGTGGCATTTTTCGTGGCCAGGCGCCGCGCGGGTCAACGGTATTTCGGTTCAATTCCCAATGCGCAGGAGGCCCATTGTGAAGGTGTTGAAGTTATCGGCAAGTGGCGTTCCGCAATCCTGGATCAGTCTGCAGGAGGCGGTGACGCACTACGCAGCAGGCGATGTGCGCTGGGAGGCGGGCTCGAGTGTGGCCTGCTTCCGTGGCGGCCACAACGCCATCACCGGCCTGCAGTCGCGCATCGAGGTCGCCAGCATCATCGGCACACGTGGCAAGCCCGGCATTGACCCCTTTGCGATGCGCATGACGCTCACCAACAGCAAGCTGTTTGGCCGGGACCGCCATATCTGCGCCTACTGCGGCGAGCATTTCGACGAAGAACATCTGACGCGTGAGCACGTGATCCCGGTGTCCCAGAAGGGGCCCGATACCTGGATGAATGTGGTGACGGCCTGCGCCTCGTGCAACCACCACAAGGCTGGCCGCACGCCCGAGCAGGCGCATATGCCGCTGCTCTATGCGCCTTACACGCCCAGCCTCTGGGAGGATTTCATCCTGCGCAACCGGCGCATTCTGACGGACCAGATGGAGTTCCTGATGGCCCATGTGCCCAAGAGTTCGAGGTTGACAGCTTGATGGCACTTCTCGCCATCCCAGTAAAAAGGCCTTGTCGTGCGACAAGGCCTTTTTCTTTGGGCGAGCTTTCAGGAGGCGGCTATCAGGCTTCCTGGGGCTTGTAGGCGGTGACCACAAAGCCGTCCACGACCTGGCCCGCTTCCATGCGCAGTTCGACGTCGCGGGTGTCAACACGGTCAAAGCCGGCCGCCTTGGCCAGGCGCACGGTGCTGCTCAGGGTGTGGGTGTAGCGGCCGAACGGCTGCAGCTGGGTATCAGGCCCGGTGACGTCGCCGTGCTCGCAGGAGAAGATCAGCACGCCGCCAGGGGTCAGCACCCGGTAGGCATCGGCCAGGGTCTGCTGCAGGTCGCCGACATAGATCAGCACGTCCAGCGCGGTGATGGCCTCGAAGGTGTTCGCCGGTGTGGCAGCCAGCGCCTCGAGCAGGTTGACCTGGTGGAACTTGTAGTAGACCTTGTGCTTGGCCGCTTGCTCGAGCATCTTGCCCGACATATCGACGCCCATGATATAGCCATCAATGGCGCCCAGCGACGCACCCAGCAGGCCGGTGCCGCAGCCCAGGTCCAGCAGGTTGAAGCGGCGGTTCGGGTAGATCTGCAGCAGCTGGTCAGCCACCTGCTTGGGCAGGCTGTAGGCCAGGTGGCGCACCATGTGCATGTCATAGACCGAAGCCATGTCATCGAACATGTGGGTGGTCAGCTCGACCGGCACATGTGCGGGCACCTGGCCCTGGGCCAGCTGGTGGTAGTACTGGTAGACCTTGTCGTCGGGCTGCAGGGCGAGCAAGGCTTCGGTATCGGGCAAGGCGTCCTGCATGGTGCCACGCGCTTGCAGCATCTGCACGCGGCCAATGCGTGCCAGGTGGTCGTCCGGCTTTTCATCGATCAGCGGGCCAAACACCGCCAATGCCTCGTCGTACTGGCGCACGGCCCCCAGATCGATGGCCAGATAGCGGCGCAGGATGCGGTCCTCAGGGGTCAGTTCCAGCACGCGGCGCAGGTGGCGGATAGCCATTTCGGTATTGCCCACGCGGTGGGCGATATCGATGACGCCGGCAATCACGCGGGCATTATTGGGCTCCAGCGCAATCACCCGCTCTGCCGCGGCCATGGCCTCGTGCTCGCGGTTGTGGCGGGCATACAGCAGCGCCTGCTCGAGAATGCCGGGCGCCCAGTCAGGAGCAAGCGTCTCGCTGCGCCGCATCGCATCGAATGCGCCTGGGAGGTTGCCCGACTTCTCGGCCATCAGGCCTGCAAGCATGAACAGGCGCGGATCACGCGGGGCGCGATGCCGCGCATCGTTGAGCGTTTGGGCTGCACCGGTGAGATTGCCCACGGAAATCTGGTGGCGGGCGGTTTCGAGGAATTTGCGAATCGGATCGACAGGTGCTTTTGCGCTCATGGAGTAACTGCGGGCGAGCCCGTAAACGTGGCTGTGAATTCAGTAAAGCCTTTGATTATCCGCCATTTGACGGTGCAACGTGTTTCGGGACGTTCTGCGCCCTGCGATAATGCCGCCTCCATGAAAAACATCGTCATCCTGATTTCCGGCAGCGGCTCCAACATGGCGGCCATCGTGCGAACCGCGCAGCAAGAGCGCTGGCAGGAGACCTTGGGAGCGAGGGTGGCGGCGGTCATCAGCAACAAGGCCCAGGCCGGCGGCCTGCAGTTTGCCCAGGCGCAGGGCATTGCCACCGCCGTGGTGGACCACCAGGCCTATGACAGCCGCGAGAGCTTTGACGCGGCACTGGTGCAGTGCATCGACGCCCACGCGCCTTCGCTGGTGGTGCTGGCCGGGTTCATGCGCATTCTGACCCCTGGCTTTGTCTCGCACTACAGCGGCCGGCTCATCAATATCCACCCCTCGCTGCTGCCGGCCTTTGCCGGGCTGCACACCCACCAGCGCGCGATTGATGCGGGTTGCAAATTTGCCGGTTGCTCGGTGCACCAGGTCACCGCCGATCTGGATGCCGGCCCCATCCTGGAGCAGGGCCTGGTGCCCGTGCTGCCGGGTGACACGGCCGAGCTGCTGGCTGCACGGGTGCTGGTGCAGGAGCACCAGATCTACCCCAAGGCCGTGCGCGCGCTGCTGCAGGCGCGCTGAGCGCTGCCCAACACTGTTAAATCGGGTCAGGCGTTTCGGTCTGTGGCGTATAAGCCGCAAACCGGGGCTGGCGCTGGCCGTTCACTTCCACGTCTTCGCTGAACATGGCCGCCGGCCGCACCCACCAGCCGTAATCGCCATACAGGGCCTGGTAGACCACCAGCCATTCGCGTGTCTCGCTGTGCTGCGCCAGTTGCCAGACCTGGTAGAGCCGGCCCTTGTAGTGGCGGTAGAGCCCGGGCGAAATAGCTGGTGCTGGCATAGGGTGCTGTTCCATAATCCGAAAAATAAACAAGCCTAGCAGACCGAATGGCATCGCTGGGCAAGAACTTATTCGGAGGGTGGGGTGGAGCAGATCGATTTTGTGCAGCGGGTCGATGCCTATGTGCAGGCCGCTGCGAACGACCCGGCCAGATTTGACCGCCATGTCCTGGGCATGGCCTTGCTGGCAGGACTGTGGGTGTGGGGCGGTCTGCTGCTGGGCCTGGCCTTGCTGGCCTGGTCAGTACTGTCCTATGTCTACCAGGGCTTTTACGGCCTGCAGATCTTTGGTTTTTTCGCGGGTGTGGCGCTGCTGATCAGTGTGCTGCGCCTGACCCGTTCCGACTGGGTCGACCCCGAGGGCATCGCCGTGCCCGCTGCCGAATGCCCGCGCTTGTTCGAGGCGCTGGAGCGCATCCGCCAGAAGGTGCGCGGCCCGCACATTTCCCAGCTGGTGATCACCGAGGACTACGGCCTGCGCATAGCGCAGCAGATGCGGCTGGGCGGTCTGCTGCCGGCACGCTACCACCTGCTGCTGGGCCTGCCGCTGGCGATGGCGATTGACCGGCCCCGTCTGGTGGCGATGATTGCGCAGGAATACAGCCATCTGCGCCGCCGCCAGGGATGGCTGCAGGCGGCGGTCTACCGCGCCCGCCGCCGCCTGCAAGGCCTGCATGACCGGCTGGCCGATGCGCGCCAGATGACGCGGCTGGGCTGGGCCAATGAACGCTTCATGCGCTGGTATCTACCGCGTTGGTGGGCGGCCAGCTTTGTCGTGGCGCGGCAGGACGAAGCGGTGGCCGACCGCATGGCGGCCCGCTGGGTCAGCAAACCGCTGATGGGCGAGGCGCTGTCCGAAGTGGCGGTGCGCGGGCGCTGGTTCCGCGAGCAGTTCTGGACCATGCACTGGCTGCGCGCGCGCGAACTGGCCTCGCCGATGGGGCCGTTCAGCCTGATGGCGGGCGTGATGAACCACCGCATGGATGTCAACTGGGTCTACCAGGGCTGGAAACAGGAATACCATGCGCCCGCCGGCTACCAGGACACGCCCCCCAGCCTACGCGAGCGGCTGCGGGGCCTCGATGTGCCTCCCGGCCTCACGCCGATGTCCAGCAGCAACTGCCTGGCCTGGCTGGGCAAGCGCTCGGAGCGCTGGATCGAGCTGCTCGACCAGCGCTGGTGTGTACGCCATGGCCATGACTGGCTGGCCTACCGCAAGATCCTGAGCGCTTCGGCCGCACGCGTGGCTGCGCTGATGCCGCGCGAGCCCTACCTCGATGCCGACCAGCTGGTGGAGCTGGGCTGGCAGCTGCAGAGCACGGCCTTGCAGCACCACGATGCCCCCTTGCCCATCTACCAGCGCGCGCTGGAGCTGGAGCCTGCAAATGCCCGCGCGCTGGTCGCCTGCGCCAGCCTGCACATGGGCATGGACTGGGAGGCACAACTGCAGTACCTGGCACAGGCCTTTGCACAGCTGCCGGCCATGGGCGCGGCCTGGTGCCGGCTGGCCATGGGCGTGCTCGATGTGCTCGAAGACGAGGATTTTGACGAGGCCTCGGTGCGCCAGCTGCGCAGCGACTGGCGCGAGCGCGAGGTGCTCGCCCGCACGCAGCTACAGGCCTTGCGCGATGAGCGGCTGGCACACGGCAGTCTGCTGGGCGCGCGCGCCTGCACCACGCTGCCGCATCCGCTGTGGGCCAGCGAGCTGGCTGCGCTGCAAATCCACCTGCACCACTGCCCGCGCTTGCGCCGCGCCTGGCTGCTGGCACGGCCGCTGCGCAGCCTGGCAGGCGCCTATGCGCTGGTGCTGGTACTCGACCGGCCCGGCGTGCACTACCAGGACAACAAGCGCCTGGAGCTGCAGTGGCGCGGCTACCTGGAGCGCGAGCTGCTGCTGTGCAAGCTGATGCCGCTGTGGATCACCCATGTCGATGCGCTGGGTCCTACAGGCCTGCGGCAGCTGGCGGCCATGCCCTGGGGCCTGGTCCATGACCGTGCGGAGCAGCCTGCTGGCGCGCGCAGCGGTGCTGCCCCCATCGGCACCTAGAACAGCTTCTAAGCCGGGCCTGGTGCCCGGATACTGGCGCAATGGGACAATAGCGGCTATGCATCCCAAAGCCCTTTTAGATGCCTGCGCCGAGCTGGTTGCGCAGGCCCTTACTTTTGAACACCCGGCCGACGCCGTGGTGTCGCGTTATTTCCGTGAACACCGCAACCTGGGGCCGCGCGAGCGTGGCACCCTGGCAGAAACGGTGTACACCGTGCTGCGCAAGAAAACGCTGTTTGAATCGTTGGCACGCTCGGGCAGCGGCGCGCGCGAGCGCCGCCTGGCCATTCTGGGCTTTGCCGGCCCGCGCAGCTTTGTCAAAAGCGCGCTCAGCGACCAGGAAGTGCAATGGCTGGATGACTGCGACGCGATTGCGCCGGGCAGCCTCATGCCCCAGCACCGCCACAACCTGCCCGAGTGGCTGGTGGAGCCTTTGCAGGCCCAGGTGGGTGAGCAGTTCGAGCAGCTGGCCGCCAGCATGCTGGAGATGGCACCGCTGGATCTGCGCGCCAATGCCTTGTTGACCAAGCGCAGCGAGCTGCAAAAAGAACTCAAGCAGGCGGGCATCCAGGCCGAGCCCACCCCGTACTCGCCCTGGGGCCTGCGCGTGGCGGACAAGCCTGCGCTGTCGCGCCTGGACGCCTTTGTCAAAGGCCGTGTTGAAGTGCAGGACGAGGGCTCGCAGCTGCTGGCCTTGTTGCTGGATGCCAAGCGCGGCGAGATGGTGACCGACTTCTGCGCCGGCGCTGGCGGCAAGACCCTGGCCATTGGCGCTACGATGCGCAGCACCGGGCGTCTCTATGCCTTTGATGTGTCGGCCCACCGCCTGGAGGCGCTCAAACCGCGCCTGGCCCGCTCGGGCCTGTCCAACGTGCATCCGGCTGCGATTGCGCATGAGCGCGATGAGCGGGTCAAGCGCTTGGCCGGCAAGATGGACCGCGTGCTGGTCGATGCCCCCTGCTCGGGTCTGGGCACCCTGCGCCGCAATCCCGATCTGAAATGGCGCCAGAGCCCCAAGGCGATCGAGGAGCTGACGGCCAAGCAGACCGCCATTCTGGCCAGCAGCGCCCGCATGGTGAAATCCGGCGGCCGCCTGGTCTATGCCACCTGCAGCATCCTGCCCGCTGAGAACGAGGCGATCGCCGAGGCCTTTGCTGCCGCCCACCCGGACTTTGTGCCGCTCGATGCCGGCGAACTGCTGGCAGGCCTGAAGGTCGAGCAAGCCGCCAGCCTGTGCAGCGGCGGCGACAGCGGCAGCCTGTACCTGCGCCTGTGGCCCCATCTGCACCAGACCGATGGTTTCTTTGCCGCCGTCTGGCAACGCAAGTAAGTCAGTCCTTCCAGCCCAGCAGGCCCAGCCAGTCGGCCACACTGCGCCAACCGGCGCGCCAGCCCGCATAGGCCTGCACCTGCACCAGCAATTGGGCGGGCTGCAGGCCTTCTGCCTGCAGCCAGTACCAGCCCGCATGCGCGCCATTGCAGTGCGGGGCGTCTTCCGCCTGCAAGCGCAGTGCGCTGTGCCAGGGCGAGCTGATCTGCAGCTGCCCGGCGCGGCAGTACAGGCTGCTGCCGGCCTCCAGATACAGCCATTGGCCCTGGCCTGCCCGCAAGGCCAGGCTGCTGCTGTGCGTGCAGGGCTGAGCCGGGGCGCTGGTCTGGGCCGGGGTGGTGGCGGTGCCAGGCAGAGCCGTGGCGAGGCGGGCGGTGGTGCTGGTGGTCATTGTTGCGCTTTCCTGGGCGTTTCAGAACAGGGCTCTAGCGTAAAAAAACGCCGCCCAACGCAACAGACACAGTCGCTGCCAGGGTCGGGCAGAACAGCGCAGGCACAAAGCGGCTGTTCTGGTTCAAAATCGCAGTTTCTGTATCTGTTCTGTCAGGGTTGAACCTGAGACCATAGCGCTGCGTAGGGGAATCGGGTCCTGCCACTGCGGTGGCGCACAAGGCATGGACAGGTTTCCGGAACCAGGAGTCCTGCTGTGCCGCTGTTAGAAGAAAGTCTGTGTGAGATCCCCGAAAGCCATGCTGTGGACGCGGCCGGCAGCCCGCCCGCCGACGATGCGTTTCTGTACGAGCGCATCGCAGCGCATTTTGAGCAGGCCATTGCCCAGCAGACCTTGGGCGTAGGCGCACGCATGCCCTCGGTGCGCGATATCCGGCGCCAGCACCACGTAAGCCACAGCACCGCGCTGCAGGTGCTGCGCGTGCTCGAATCGCGCGGGCTGATCGAGGCGCGGCCCCGCGTGGGCTATTTCGTCAGCGATACGGCCTTGCAGATGCCTGCCGCGCGCGAGCCCCAGCAGCTGGGCCCCTTCCCGATGCAGGACCACCGCTTTGAAGGCATCGGCGAGCGCGCGGCCGAGTACCTGAACAAGGCGCGCCTCAAGGGGCCGCTGAAGGTGGACCTGGGCAGCGCGATGCCGGCGCCCGAGCTTTTTGATGCCAAGCTGCTCAACCAGCTGGCCGTGGCCTTGCTGCGCGAGCAACCCCAGATCCTCGTGCACGGGCCTTCTGCGCCGTTCACCCATCCGGATTTTCAGGCCTCGATGGCGCGCTATGCGCTGGGGTTCGGCGTGCGCCTGGCGCCGATGGACATTGCGGCCACCTTTGGCAATTCCGAGGCGGTGAACCTGGCGCTGGATGCGCTGACCCAGCCGGGCGACATGGTGGCGATTGAGTCACCCACCTTCTACGGCATCCTGCAGGCGATCGAAGCCAAGAAGCTGCAGGCGCTGGAGATCCCGTCGAGCCCGCATACCGGCATGTCGATCGAGGCGCTGGAGCTGGCGCTGCGCACCCATCCCAACCTCAAGGCCGTCGTGGTGGTGCCCCACTTGCAGATGCCCCAGGGCGCGACGATGCCCGACAGCCACAAAAAACGCCTGGTGGCCTTGTGCCGCGAGTACCGGGTGGCCCTGATCGAGGACGATATCTACCGCGAATTTGTCGAATCCGACGACGTGCTCAAGCCTTGCAAGGCCTGGGACACCGACGGCTCGGTGATCTATTGCTCCTCGCTGTCCAAAAGCTATGCGCCGGGCCTGCGCCTGGGCTGGATGAATGCCGGGCGCTGGCAGGAGCGCGTGCAGATGATCAAGTTCGCGCGCTCACGCAACCTGCCGGTCTGGCCCCAGCTGCTGGGTGCGCGCACCGTGGGCTCGCCGTCGTACATGCGGCACCTGGTGCGCCTGCGCCAGCAGCTGCGCGTGCAGCGCCAGGCCGCTGCGCAGGCGGTTGCGCGCTATTTCCCGATTGGCACGCGCCTGAGCCTGCCGGCCGGCGGCCTGAGCATCTGGCTGGAGCTGCCCGAGCAAATCTCGTCCAGCCGCCTCTATGACGAGGCGCTGGCCATCGGCATCCGCGTGGCGCCTGGCGACATGTTCAGCAATACCGGTCACTATGACCACTTTCTGCGCCTGAGCTGCGGCATGCCGTTTACCGATGTCGTGGACGAGGCCTACCGAAGCCTGGGGCGCATGATGCATGCGCAGCTGGGCCTGCCGCCCAGGGCCTGATGCGGGACCCAGAAAAACACAAAGGACACCGAGGTGTCCTTTGTGGTGTTTGCATGCCGCCCTATGAATGGCGGCGTACAGGCTGATTACTTCAGCTTCACTTCCTTGTAATCCACATGCTTGCGAGCCTTGGGATCGAACTTCGTGATCAACATCTTTTCAGGCATTGTCTTCTTGTTCTTGGTGGTCGTGTAGAAGTGACCGGTGCCGGCAGTCGATTCCAGCTTGATTTTTTCGCGTCCGCCTTTGGATGCCATGGTGATACTCCTTAAGCTTGGCCACGTGCGCGCAGGTCTGCGAGCACAGAATCAATACCGTTCTTGTCGATCAGACGCAGAGCGGCGCTGGAAACACGCAGGCGAACCCAGCGGTTTTCAGTTTCCACCCAGAAACGGCGATATTGCAGGTTCGGCAGGAACCGGCGCTTGGTTTTGTTGTTGGCGTGGGAAACGTTGTTTCCCACCATGGGCTTCTTGCCCGTTACTTCGCAAACGCGTGCCATCAGGACACTCCGAAAGTTTTAACAGCTGCTTGCCCTGTCTGCCTCGTCAAAGGCAGCGCGGCTTGCAGCCTCACCTCGCCAATCAAAGGGTGGCGGTAGCCCATGTTCACAGCAGGTCTGCCCGCGGTGCAAGACCCTGGATCAACCTGCCGTAGTTTCCTGTTCACGCGCCGGGGATTGCGAAATAGCAAAAGGCGGCAAGCAGCAAAGCCAAGGATTATAGCCCGAAAGCAAAATTCGGGCTATCCCCATCGCTGGTCGGCTTATTCCTGTTCCAGGAAGCGCTGCGCATCGAGCGCGGCCATGCAGCCTGTACCCGCGCTGGTAATGGCTTGGCGGTAGACATGGTCTTGCACGTCGCCGGCAGCAAAGATGCCGGGCACGCTGGTTTGTGTGGCGAAGCCGCCACGGCCCATCTGGGTCACCAGGTAGCCGTTTTCCATCTCCAGCTGGCCTTGGAAGATATCGGTATTGGGGTGGTGGCCAATGGCGATGAAGCAGCCTTGCAGCGCGATGTCTTCGGTGTGGCCGTCTTGCGTGCTCTTGATGCGGATGCCGTTGACGCCCGACTGGTCGCCCAGCACTTCATCGAGGGTGAAGTGGGTCTTGAGCTCGATCTTGCCTTCCTGGACCTTCTCCATCAGCTTGTCGACCAGGATGGGCTCGGCCTTGAACTTGTCGCGGCGGTGCACCAGGGTGACCTTGCTGGCGATGTTGGACAGGTACAGCGCCTCTTCGACGGCCGTGTTGCCACCGCCGATCACACAGACCGGCTGCTCGCGGTAGAAGAAGCCGTCACAGGTGGCGCAGGCCGACACGCCACGGCCCATGAAGGCCTCTTCGGTGGGCAGACCCAGGTACTTGGCCGATGCGCCGGTGGCGATGATCAGGCTGTCGCAGGTGTAGGTGCCGCTGCCGCCGGTCAGTGTGAAGGGGCGCTTGCTGAAATCCACCTTGTCGATGTGGTCGAAGATGATCTGGGTCTTGAAGCGCTCTGCGTGCTCCAGGAAGCGCTGCATCAACGCGGGGCCCTGCACGCCCATCACGTCGGCGGGCCAGTTGTCCACTTCGGTCGTGGTCGTCAACTGGCCGCCCTGGGCCATGCCGGTGATCAGGACGGGGTCGAGGTTGGCGCGTGCCGCATAGATGGCGGCCGTATAGCCCGCAGGGCCCGAGCCCAGAATCAGTACTTTGGCATGTTGGTGGACGGCAGACATAGAACTCCTATCGCATTCATGGGGGCAGATGCAGGGCATCTGCGAATCAATCAAGGGCTGGCGTGTGCGCAGCAAAACATGAAAGAGTATCAAACACTGCGGCCCGCTTGGGGATGGCTTGTGTCAATGCCCTTGATTGTTGCAAGTCATCGCAGGGCCGGCCGTCGGCTGGCACCACCGCCCCGCCTCAATGACAACAATCGTTGCGGCGCGCTGGCGCAAGGGGTGGGATTGTAGGAAGATAGGTAGATTACAAAATGTTGCGTATTGCCGGGTGGCAGGGGTGCGAGGGCCGTACAAGCCCATGCTTCACGCGCATGAGATCGATGTTTTTATTGTGTATTTTTGCCAATCACCAGGCGCTGCAACGGCGCTGGCGGGCGGTGGGCTGCTGCAAGCTGCCCCGCCTTTGCCTGAACCACCGCGTCGCAGCAGGGCATCACCCGGCTCCAGGCGCCTGGTCTGCTATCGAATTTGCAATCCGCTTAGGGTAAGCTCTGGCTCCTAGGTTATGGCTTACTCTTCAAAGAAATCAAAGACACCACCCCATGCTGGCCACTCGCTGGTGATGGGGGTTCGCCGTTTTGGGCATGAGCTGGTGCTCATCATCAGTTTTCTGCTGATGGCATTTTGCGTCGCGGCGATGGTCAGCTACTCACCCAAGGATCCGGCCTGGTCCACCTCGGGCACCCAGGTCGCGGGTGACGTCAGCAACTGGATGGGGCGCCTGGGCGCGATGGTGTCTGACGGCGGCTATTTCATGGTCGGCTTTTCGGTCTGGTGGCTGGTGGTCGCCGCCGTGCTCGCCTGGTTCTCTTCGCTGGCGCGCTGGCTGCGCGCGGGCGAGGCTCCCCCCAACGACCCGCGCCCGCTGTGGCTGCGCCGCATTGTGTTCTGGGGTGGCCTGGTGGTGCTGCTGCTGGCCAGCGCGGCGCTGGAGTGGTCGCGTCTCTACCGTTTTGAGCCCATCCTGCCCGGCGCTGCCGGCGGCGTGCTGGGCTTTTTGCTGGGCCCGTTGGCCGAGCGCTGGATGGGTTTTACCGGCTCGGGCATTGTCGGGGTCATGCTGCTGCTGCTGGGCCTGTCCTGGATTCTGGGCTTCTCCTGGGGCCAGATTGCCGAGAAGGTGGGCGCCGGGATCGAGCGCACGTTGCAAAAGCTGATGCTGCGGCGTGAAGCCGCTGCCGACAAGGCTGTCGGCAAGAAGGCAGCGCAGGCGCGTGAGGCCGAGGTCAGCAGCGCAGCCCCCGCGCCGATGGCCTCGCGCATGGATCCGACCGGCGATGGCCTGGACAGCATGCTGCCCGCAGCGCCGCGCAGCGCGGCCGCCGATGCGGGCCTGCACATCGCCCAGCCGCTCAAGCCCCAGGCGCAGCCCAGCGCCCGTGTGGTCAAGGAGCGGCAGAAACCGCTGTTCAACGAACTGCGCGACACCCGTCTGCCGCAGGTGGACCTGCTCGATGCTGCGCCCAAGACGCAGGAGAGCGTCTCCTATGAAACCCTGGAGATGACCAGCCGCCTGATCGAGAAAAAGCTCAAGGACTTTGGCGTCGAGGTGCGTGTGGTCGAGGCCGCGCCCGGCCCGGTGATCACCCGCTACGAGATCGAGCCGGCCACCGGCGTCAAGGGCTCGCAGATCGTCAACCTGGCCAAGGACCTGGCGCGTTCGCTGTCCCTGGTGTCGATCCGCGTGGTCGAGACCATCCCCGGCAAGACCTATATGGCGCTGGAGCTGCCCAATGCCAAGCGCCAGACCATCCGCCTGACCGAAATCCTGGGCTCGCACGAGTACCACGATGCCAAGAGCCTGCTGACCATGGGCCTGGGCAAGGACATCATCGGCAAGCCGGTGGTGGCCGACCTGGCCAAGATGCCGCATGTGCTGGTTGCCGGTACCACCGGTTCGGGCAAGTCGGTGGGTATCAATGCCATGATCCTGTCGCTGCTCTACAAGGCCGAGGCCAAGGATGTGCGGCTGATGATGATCGACCCCAAGATGCTGGAAATGTCGGTCTATGAAGGCATTCCGCACCTGCTGTGCCCGGTGGTGACCGACATGAAGCAGGCCGCCAATGGCCTGAACTGGTGCGTGGCCGAGATGGAGCGCCGCTACAAGCTGATGAGCAAGCTGGGCGTGCGCAACCTGGCGGGCTACAACACCAAGATCGACGAGGCCAAGGCCCGCGAGGAAAGCATCCCCAACCCGTTCAGCCTGACGCCCGAATCGCCCGAACCCTTGCAGCGCCTGCCGCACATCGTCGTGGTGATCGACGAGCTGGCCGACCTGATGATGGTCGTCGGCAAGAAGATCGAAGAGCTGATTGCGCGCCTGGCGCAAAAGGCGCGTGCTGCCGGTATCCACCTGATCCTGGCCACCCAGCGCCCCAGCGTCGATGTGATCACCGGCCTGATCAAGGCCAATATCCCGTCGCGGATCGCGTTCTCGGTGGGATCGAAGATCGACAGCCGCACCATTTTGGACCAGATGGGCGCCGAGGCGCTGCTGGGTATGGGCGACATGCTCTACATGGCCAGCGGCACGGGTTTCCCGGTGCGGGTGCACGGCGCCTTTGTGTCTGACGAGGAAGTGCACCGCGTGGTCAGCTACCTCAAGGAGCAGGGCGAGCCCGACTATATCGACGGCGTGCTCGAAGGCGGCACGGGCGACGGTGATTCGGGCTTCGGCGATGAGGAAGGCGGCGGCAGTGGCGAGAAGGACCCGATGTACGACCAGGCGGTCGAGATCGTGCTCAAGGACCGCAAGGCCAGCATCTCCTACGTGCAGCGCAAGCTGCGCATCGGCTACAACCGCTCGGCCAACCTGCTCGAAGAGATGGAGCGCGCCGGCCTGGTGAGCGCCTTGACCGGCAGCGGCCAGCGCGAAGTGCTGGTCGCCCACCGCCCTGGCGGTGAAGAATAGCGCCATCGCCGGTAAACATTCGCAAAGCCAACGCCTTTGCGGCCAACGGCGGGCACTTGTAGCCCGCTGCGGCACTCCAAACCCCTTGTTGGCCTGAAAAGGCCCATGCATTGGCTTTGTTCGCAAAGCCCGAAAGGATTCACGATGAAGCAATGGATCGCAGCAGCAGCCCTGGTCAGCCTGGCCGGTTGGGCCCAGGCGGATGGCCTGCAAAGCCTGGAAAAGTTCATGACCAGCTCGCAGGCGGGCGAAGCCCAGTTCACGCAGACGGTGACATCGCCTGCCAAGCAGGGCCAGGCAGGGCGCGTCAAGACCTCCAGCGGCAGCTTTGCATTCCAGCGGCCGGGCAAGTTCAAGTTCATCTACCAAAAGCCGTTTGACCAGACCATCGTTGCCGATGGCTCGGTGCTCACTGTCTACGACGCGGACCTGAATCAGGTCACCCAGCGCCAGCAGAGCAAGGCCTTGGGCCAGACGCCTGCCGCGCTGCTGGCGTCCGCTTCAAGCCTGCAGGCGCTCAAGGCCGAATTCGATGTCAGCAGCCTGCCCGAGGCCGATGGCCAGCAATGGGCCCAGGCCATCCCCAAGAACAAGGACGGCCAGATCAAGCAGGTCAAGGTCGGCTTCAAGGGCGATGAACTGCAGACCCTGGAGATCGAGGACGGCTTTGGCCAGCGCTCGGTGCTGCGCTTTGTCGGCTTCAAGGCCTTGCCTTCGCTGCCCGGCGCGACGTTCGAGTTTGCGATTCCTTCTGGCGCGGAAGTGATTCGCCAGTAAGCGGTGCTTCAAGAGCGGTGACCCACCGCGCGGCCATAAAAAAAGGTGTTCACCATCGCGGTGAACACCTTTTTTGCTGGGCGGCCGCCGCAGTAGGCGGCTGCGGCTGTGGCTTACAGTGCCATGTCCGGCACCTTCTTCAGGTCCTTCATGTTTTCATTGGGCTGCACACCGGCTTCGACGCCTTGCAGGCTGGGCGAGGCAATCGCCAGGTTCAGCGCCTGCTCGGTGGCCTGCCATTCCTGCTGCAGCAGCGCAGGGTTCTCGTTGAGCTTGACGCCGTAGCTTGGCACGATCTTGCGGATCTTCTCTTGCCATTCGGCGCTCTTGACCTTCTCGGGGAAAGCCTTTTCCAGCAAGGTCAGCATGATCGCTGGCGAGGTCGAGCCGCCCGGCGAAGCACCCAGCAGCGCGGTCAGCGAACGGTCCTGGGCGACGACCACTTCGGTGCCGAGCTTGAGGATGCCGCCCTTTTCCGGGTCATTCTTGATGATCTGCACCCGCTGGCCGGCTTCCCACAGGCGCCAGTCGGCATCCTTGGCCTCGGGCATGTAATGGCGCAGCGCATCCATCTTCTGCTCCTTGTTCAGGCTCAGCTGCTGGGCCAGGTACTTGACCAGCGCAAACTCGTTGACGCCCACTTGCAGCTGCGGGATCACGTTGGCAAAGGTCGTGGCCTTGGCCAGGTCGAAGTAGGAGCCGTTCTTCAGGAACTTGCTCGACCAGGTCGCGAATGGCCCGAACAGCAGCACGCGCTTGCCGTCCAGCACACGGGTGTCAAGGTGGGGCACGGACATCGGAGGCGAGCCGGTGTCGGCCAGGCCATAGACCTTGGCCAGATGGCGTTCGGTGATCGCCGGGTTCTCGGTGACCAGGAACTCGCCGCCCACCGGGAAACCGCCGTAGACCTTGGACTCGGGGATGCCCGACAGCTGCAGCAGCGGCAGCGCCGCGCCACCGGCGCCGATGAAGATGAAGCGTGCATCCACGGTCTGGATCTTGCTGCCATCCTTCATGTCGAAGGCCGACACGCGCCAGGAGCCATCGCTGTTGCGCGTGATGGAGCGCACTTCCTGGCCCGTGTGGAGCTTGAAATTGGGCTTGGACGAGAGGTTCTTGTAGAACTGGCGCGTGATCTCGCCCAGGTTCACATCGGTGCCCAGCGGCGAGCGCGTGGCCGTTACCACTTCGGCCGGGTCCCGGCCTTCCATCATCAGCGGAATCCATTCCTTGATCTTTTCCGGATCGGTGGACGACTCCATGCCGGTGAACAGCGGCGAGGCTTCCAGGGCCTTGAGGCGCTTTTGGATGAAGGCGCGGTTTTCTTCGCCGAACACCAGGTTCATGTGGGGCGTGGAGTTGATGAACTCGCGGGGATTGCCCAATACGCCGGTACGCACTTGGTGCGACCAGAATTGGCGCGACACCTGGAAGTTTTCATTAATGTTAATGGCAGAGGAAATCTGCACATTGCCATTTTTATCCATCGGTGTGTAATTGAGCTCGCACAGCGCCGAGTGGCCGGTGCCGGCATTATTCCAGCCGTTCGAACTTTCTTCGGCGACCTGGTCGAGGCGCTCGAACAATTCATAGGTCCAGCCGGGTTCCAGCTCCTGCAGATAAACGCCCAAGGTGGCACTCATGATGCCGCCGCCAATCAGCAGTACATCGACTTGGCGGTCTGCTTTTTCTGCACGGTACTGGCTACCGAAGAAATACTGGTAGCCCACGACGCCAGCACCAACGGCCGCCGCCGAGGCGACGAACTTGCGGCGGGTGAAGCCCTTCTTGGGCGCTTTGGCAGCGGAGGCCGCTTGGGGATTTTCTGTTGGATTCGTCATTGCTGAAACTCCACAAATTTTTGGATTTTGACAGTATTGTCATTAAGGACCATGAATAACCATGGTTTAAGCAGGCTCAATGTCTCTCCGATTCTTGGGTGCCTGTTCTGACGGTATTGAGCTGCTTGGCTTAGGCGGTTCTAGATAAGGCTGCCAATGAATATCCAGTGCCGATATTAACGGTGGTACTGAATATCCATTGGGCAGAAAGTGGTTCATACGCGATCACGGGCGCACCGGTATTTGGCGGCGTGCCAAAAACCAGTCGGCCAGGCCAGCGCAGACCATGGTGGCAGCCACCGGGGTGACCCAGCCCAGGCCCAGCGCGGCGCCAGGCAGGTGGTCCAGCCAGGCGGGCAGGGCGCTGGTCCATTGCAGCGCCTTGGCGCCATCGACCAGGCCAAATACCAGCGCCACCAGCATCACCGGGATATAGACCCGTGTGGGTTGCTGCCAGCGCTGCAGCAGGCTGAGCGACACCAGCGCAATCGCAGGGGGGTAGAGGGCGACCAGCACCGGGCCGGCAATCTCGATCAGCTGCGCCAAGCCCTGGTTGGCCACGGCGGCGCTGAAGATGCACAAGGACAGCGCCACACTGCGGTAGGAGAAACCGGTGAGCTGGCTGAAAAAGCTGCTGCAGGCGCTGACCAGGCCCACGCCGGTCGTCAGGCAGGCCAGCAGAATCACCGCGGCAATCAGCCAGATGCCGGCGCTGCCGAAGCGGTGCTGCACAAAGGCGGTGAGGATCTGCACGCCGGTGACGGTGCTCTGCGCCAGCTCGCCACTGGTGGCGCCCAGGTAGCACAGCGAGATGTAGACCAGGCTCAGGCACACCGCGGCAATCAGCCCGGCATAGATGGCGTAGCGGGTGTGCAGGCGTGTATCGGTCACGCCCGCGTCCTTGATCGCGTTGACGATGACGATGCCGAACACCAGCGAGGCGAGGGCATCCATGGTCTGGTAACCCTGTACAAAGCCCTGGGCAAAGGCAGCCAGTTGCGTGCCATAGTCCGGGCTGGCCGTGCTGTAGCCACCTACGGGTGCCAGCACCGCCATGCCGCCCAGCGCCAGCAGCGCAGCAATCAGCAGCGGGGTGATGAGCTTGCCCAAGGTGTCCATCAGCTTGCCGGGGAACAGCGACAGCAGCAGCACCAGCGAGAAATAGACGATGCTGAACACCAGCAGTGCAATCGAGGTATTGCCGACAAACGGCGCAATACCCATCTCGAACGACACGGTAGCGGTGCGTGGCGTGGCAAAGAAGGGGCCGATCGTCAAATAGATCGTCGTGGCCAGCACCAGGCCGGCGATGCGGCCAATCGGGTGGGTCAGCTGGTCCAGACCACCGCCCACGCGGGCCAGTGCAACCACACCCAGCAGCGGCAGGCCCACGCCCGTCAGCAGGAAGCCGGTTGTCGCGCCCAGCAGGTTCTCTCCTGCAGACAGGCCGACCAGCGGCGGGAAAATGATGTTTCCGGCCCCCAGGAACAGGGCAAAGGTCATGAAGCCGAGGGCGATAATGTCCCTGGTTTTCAGTGATTTCATAATGGCTCTTGGTTCTTGCTGGTTAGCGCCCACTTGGAGGGGAGGCCATCAGCGCATGGAGTCGCGGAAACGGGCATCAGAAAAAAACCTCCTGGGTACATGCGCGGCAAATAGCGTTCCTGCTGGCTCGGCGCAAAGGCTTCGAGCGCGCGGCGTCGATGTCGGGGGCTGTTGTTATAGGCTGGGCCAATGAGAGCCCTGTAATATCTGATGCGACGTGAATCCGTATAAACCCTTATTTTCTGCGAAAAATCGTGACCCAGATCAGCAAAGGCATATGCACCCCAGGGATTAGTAGGGTTGCAATGCATAAACGTAGTAGGCAAGCGTCCTGCCCCGAGGACCGATGGCTGCGGTGCGCCGGGACAGCCCACCGTAGTTCCGGAGGCCTGCATGGCTGATTTGTTTAGCCAGGAACCGGCCGCGCCGCTGGCCGAGGCGCTGCGCCCCAAGACGCTGGATGAGGTGGTGGGCCAGTCCCACTTGCTGGGAGAAGGCAAGCCGTTGCGGCTCGCTTTCCAGTCCGGCAAACCCCATTCGATGATCTTCTGGGGCCCGCCCGGTGTCGGCAAGACCACCTTGGCGCGGCTGACGGCCACCGCTTTCAAGTGCGAGTTCATTGCGCTGTCTGCCGTGTTCTCCGGCGTCAAGGACATCCGCGCAGCGATGGAGCAGGCCCAGCAGAACCTGGCGATGGGCAAACACACGATCCTGTTTGTCGATGAAATCCACCGCTTCAACAAATCGCAGCAGGATGCCTTGCTGCCTTATGCCGAAAGCGGCCTGGTCACCTTCATTGGCGCGACGACCGAAAACCCCTCGTTCGAGGTGAACTCGGCCTTGCTGTCGCGCGCCCAGGTCTATGTGCTCAAGTCGCTCACAGACGAGGAGCTGCGCCTGCTCTTGAAGCGTGCCCAAGAGATCGCACTGGGCCATCTTGCGTTTGATGACCTGGCCACCGACACCATCATTGGCTATGCAGATGGCGATGCCCGGCGCTTTTTGAACCTGCTCGAGCAGACCAGCACGGCAGCGCAGGCTTCGGGCATGACCAAGATCACCGCAGACTTCCTGCAGAACGCGCTGACCCTGAACAGCCGCCGTTTTGACAAGGGCGGCGACAACTTCTACGACCAGATATCCGCGTTGCACAAGTCGGTGCGCGGCTCGCACCCGGATGCCGCGCTTTACTGGCTCACCCGCATGCTCGACGGCGGCGCCGATGCGCGCTACCTGTCCCGGCGCATTGTGCGCATGGCCTGGGAGGACATTGGCCTGGCCGACCCGCGCGCAATGCAGATCGCCAACGATGCCGCGCTGACCTATGAACGCCTGGGCAGCCCCGAAGGCGAGCTGGCGTTGGGCCAGGCCGTCATCTACCTGGCGATGGCCGCCAAGAGCAATGCCGGTTACAACGCCTACAACCTGGCCAAGGCCTTTGTGAAGCAGGACAAGAGCCGCGAAGTGCCTGTACACCTGCGCAACGCCCCGACCAAGCTGATGAAGGAGCTGGGCTATGGGCATGAATACCGCTATGCGCATGACGAACCGAATGCCTACGCAGCGGGAGAAACCTATCTCCCAGAAGGGATAGATCCTCCGGGCTGGTACCAGCCCGTGCCCCGGGGCCTGGAGCTGAAGATTGGCGAGAAGCTGGCGCAGCTCAAGCGCTGGGACGACGAGGCCGGGCAGGACTGATCCGGGCCGGTGGCCGGGCGGCGGCTGTGCATGCCTGCGGCCGCCGGCAAGGCGTTTGCGTCCCCTGCTGCCCCTCGCTGCGGTAGCCCGTTCCCGAGCGGCGTCCGCCGGGAGGCTCCGGCACGCTGGCATCGCGAGGCCAGCAAGCCCGTCGGATATACCCCTGGCCGCACAATACCGGCCATGATCGTCCGTCCTCCCTTGCATTGGCTGCGCATGCTGTTTGTGTGGCGTGGCTCCATCCTGCCGGCGATCACGCCGCAGCTGGTCCTCATCACCATCCTCGCGGTGGTGGCCACGATGCTGCACGGCTCCATCCTGAGCTGGAAAGTGCCGCTGAACTTTGTGCCGTTTTCGCTGATCGGCCTGACCCTGGCGATCTTTCTGGGCTTCCGCAACAGCACCTCGTATGCGCGCTTCTGGGAGGCGCGCACGCTCTGGGGCGTGTTGCTGGTCGAGAGCCGGCACCTGGCGGCCCAGGCGCTGACGTTGACCCAGGACCGCGCACAGGCGCGCATGCTGGTGCTGCGCCTGTGCGCCTTTGCCTATGCGCTCAAGCACCAGCTGCGCGGCAGTGATGCGCGGGCCGATCTGGCGCTGTTCCTGCCGCCGGCCGAGGTGCAGCAGATCAGCGAGGCGCGCTTTCCTGCCGCCATGGCCATGCTGCTGGTGCAGCGCTGGGTGGGTGAGCAATGCCAGCAGGGCCGCATTGCAGCGCCCGTGGTGCCCGTGTTCGAGCAAGCGCTGGCGCGGCTGGGCAGTGCGCTGGGCGGCTGCGAGCGCATTGCCAGCACGCCCATTCCGTTCACCTATTCGGTGATCCTGCACCGCAGCATCTACATCTACTGCTTTTTGCTGCCCTTTGGCCTGCTGGACTCCATCGGCACGATGACGCCGGTGATCGTCTGCTTTGTCGCCTACACCTTCTTCGCGCTGGAGGCGCTGGGCGCCGAGCTGGAGCACCCTTTTGGCATGGAAGCCAATGACCTGGCACTCGATGCGATGGTCTACGGCATTGAGTCCTCGGTGCTGGAGATGCTGGGCGAGACGCCGCTGGCTAAGGCCCCCCAGGTGCGCGATTTTGTACTGCACTGAACACCAGGCTGGCGCGCAATCCTGGGCCCTCTGAGCGCGGCGCCAGCTGAAACCGCGCCTGCTGCAGATGGGCCAGCTTGGCCACAATCGCCAGGCCCAGGCCGGCGCCCTGGCCCAGTGACTGGCCGCTGGGCCCTTGCTGCCAGCGCTGCATCGCGGCCTGGCATTGCGCCTCGCTCATGCCCGGGCCGTCGTCGATGACGGCCAGCACCACGCTGCGGCCATCGTTAGCGGCCTGCAGGGCCACGGTGACCGACTGGCCGCCATAGCGCAGCGCGTTGAGGATCAGGTTGTCGAGCATGGCGGCGAGCAGGTTGGCATCGGCGGCGATGCGCAGCTGCTCGGCCTCGGCCGTGTCCAGGCCCTCGGCACCCAGGTCGATCCGGGCGCGGCTGGCGGCATCCCAATGGCGCAGCACCGCCTGTTGCACCTGCTCGGCAGCGGCCACCGGCGCCAGTTGCACGGCGCTGGCCTCGTCGCTCAGCGCCAATAGCAGCAACTGGTCCACCAGGTGGCTGGCACGCGCCACGCTGTCGGAGATGCGCTGCAGTTGCTGCTGCTGCACCGCAGGGTCGGCATGGCCCAGGCCATAGTCGGCCAGCGCCTTGATGCCGGCCAGCGGCGTGCGCACCTCATGCGCCACATTGCCGGCAAACTCGCGCTGGGCCTCGACGTTATCGGCAATGCGGGCGAGCAGCGCATTGGTGGTCTGGTGCAGTTGCTCGATCTCGCGCGTGGTCGCCGGCGCGCTGGGCGGGATCGGCGCCAGATCCTGCGCATCGCGCCGCGACAGCGATCTTTGCAGCGCGGCCAGCGGTGCCATGTCCTGGCCGATGCGGTGGTGCAGCCACCACAGCAGCAGCACCAGCAAGGTCAGCTGCGGGATCGCGGCATAGAGGAACAGGTGCTGGATCAGGCTGTCTCGCACCCGCGTGGTGTGCATCATCACGATGCTGAGCTGCTGCTCGCCCACGGCGCTGCGCAGCGCCACCGCCCGCACCAGCTGGCCGTTGTAGAGGGTTTCGCGGTAGCTCACCGGCTCGCTCTCGTCCCAGGGCAGCAGCGGCAGCGGCTCGCCGGCCAGCTGGCTGCCATCGCTGCGGTAGACGGCATAGTACACATACTCGGCCTGGTCGAAGAGGGCGGCCTTGAGCTCGCTGTCGGTCAGCTGCAGGGCCACCTTGCCCTCGTCATCGGCGCGCAGGTGCGAGGCAATCGCATAGGCATCGTCGAGCAGTGCGCGGTCGAAGGCGCTTTGGGTGAAATGGTTGGCCAGCGCCATCATGAACACGGTGCCCAGCAACCAGGTCCACACCAGCGGCCCGCGCACATGGCGCAGCACGCGCATGCGCAGCGAGGGCAGCGGGCCGGGGCGGGTGGTGGTGGTAGTGGCGGCGCTCATGCGGCATCGCCGCTGTCGGCCTCGATCAGGTAACCAATGCCGCGCAGGGTGCGGATCGCCGCGCCACTGTGCTGCAGCTTCTTGCGCAGCCGCGAGATAAAGGCTTCGAGCGCGTTGTCGCCCAGTGCATCGTCATAGCCCGAGAGCTTGTCCGACAGGCTGCGCTTGCTCACTGCGCGGCCGGGCGGGCTCATCAGCTCCCACAGCACTTCGAATTCGCGCGCCGGCAGATCCAGCGGCTGCATGCCGATGCGAAAGCGCCGGTTGTTGCGCTCCAGGCTGAGCTGGCCCACGGTCGATACATCCTGCGTGCCAATGGCGCGGCGCACCAGCGCGCGCAACCGGGCCTCGACCTCGGCCAGCGCAAAGGGCTTGCCCAGGTAGTCGTCGGCGCCGCTGTCCAGGCCGGCAATGCGGTCGGGGGTCTGGTTGCGGGCGGTGAGCACCAGCACCGGGGTGTTGTCGCCCCGCCTGCGCGCCTGCTGCAGCAGGGCCAGGCCGCTGCCCATCGCACTGCCGCGCACGGCGCTGCAGGGCAGGTTCAGGTCGAGCAGGATGGCATCAAAGCGCTGCACCCGCCACCAGTGCTCTGCCGCACCGAGGTCGGCCGCCTGGTCCACATGGTGGCCTGCATCGCGCAGGCTGCTGACCACCACATCGCGCAGCACGGCATCGTCTTCAATCACAAGAATTCGCATGGCCCAAGCCTAGCAAAAGCACAACACAGCCACCAGAAAAAAGCCTGTTCAGGCCGGGTGGCGAGAACAGGCGCACTGGAGTGCAACGGGGTCAGGGCGATGCCGTAGCGGGCACTGCGCTCTCTTGCGCCTGGGCAAAGGCGCGGGCTTCCTTGCGCGATTTGCGCACGCCCGACCAGATGGCCCAGAGCAGGATCGCACCGGTCAGCGCCAGCAACGAAGCGCTGATCGGCCGGTTGAAGAACACCGACGCATCGCCCCGCGACAGCAGCATCGCGCGGCGCAGGTTCTCTTCGAGCATCGGCCCCAGGATGTAGCCCAGCAGCAGCGGCGCGGCCTCAAAGCGCAGCACCATCAGCACATAGCCGATGACGCCGAGCACGGCCACCATGTAGATGTCGAACAGGTTGTTGTTGACGCTGTAGACGCCGAGCGCGACAAACACCAGGATCGCCGGGTACATCCAGGCAAAGGGAATGCGCAGCAGCGCAACCCACAGCCCGATGGTAGGCAGGTTCAGAATCACCAGGAAAATATTGCCGATCGCAAAACTGACGATCAGCCCCCAGAACAGCTGGGGCTGCTCGGTCATCAGCATCGGGCCGGGCTGGATACCGTGGATGATCAGCGCGCCCAGCATCACGGCCATCACCGCGTCACCCGGAATACCGATGGACAGCGAGGGCACAAAGGCGGTTTGCGCAGCGGCATTGTTCGCCGACTCGGGCGCGGTGATGCCTTCGATGGCGCCATGGCCAAAGCGGCTCGGGTCCTTGGCCACGCGCTTTTCAATCGCGTAGGACATGAAGGACGCAATCGATGGGCCCACGCCCGGCAGCGCACCGAGGAAAGAGCCCAGCGCCGAGCCACGCAGCATCGGCTTGATCGTGTCGCGGAACTCCTGGCGCTCGGGCACCATCGACCGCAGGGTGACCTTGCCGGGCTTCTGGTTGGCATCGGCCAGGTTGATGCAGCGGATCACCTCGGCCACCCCGAACAGGCCCATTGCCAGCGCCACCAGGTTGATGCCGTCCATCAGCTCGGGGATGTCGAACGAGTAGCGCGCGACGCCCGAATTCACATCGGTGCCGATCATGCCCAGCAGCAGGCCGAACACCACCATGCACAGGCCCTTGGTGGCCGAGCCGGCGCTCATCGACGAGGCGGCGACCAGGCCCAGCAGCATCATCGAGAAGAACTCGGTGGGGCCGAACTGCAGGCCGATCTTGGAGATCGCCGGCGAGAACAGCACCAGCAGGATCAGGCCCGACATGGCGCCGACCAGCGAGGCAATCGTGGTGACAAAGAGCGCCACGCCGGCCTTGCCTTTGCGCGCCATCGGGTAGCCGTCCAGACAGGTCACCGCCGATGACGGTGAGCCCGGCAGGTTCAGCAAGATGGAGGCGGTGGAGCCGCCGTACTGCGCGCCGTAATAGACGCCGGCCAGCATGATGATGGCCGCCGTGGGCGACATATGGTAGGTAAAGGGCAGCAGCAGCGAGATGGCGGCCAGCGCACCGATGCCGGGCAGCACGCCGACGACGGTGCCCAAAAATACGCCCAGGAAGCAGTACCAGAGCGTTGAGGGATCGGCCACCACATTGAGGCCCATCCAGAGGTTTCCAAGCAAATCCATAGAGATCCTTTGTCAGTGCCGGGCTCAGGGCCAGATGGGCAGGGTCATGCGCAGACCAATGGGAAAGATGACCGTGGTCAGCGCAGCCACGGCCAGGCTGACCAGCAGGCGCGTGCGCAGGCGCATCTTGGTGGCGATCAGTGCGACCAGGCTGGCGGCCAGTGCCGCCAGAGCCACGCCCAGCGGGTAAAGCAGCAGCGCAAAGGCCAGCAGGCTGGCCACGGACCAGAACAGGTTGCCCCACTGCAGCACGATGGAGCTGCCCTGGCGCCACCAGGCCGGTACCGCCAGCAGCAGGCCCAGGCCAAACAGCAGCCAGCCCAGTACGACGGGGAAGTAGCCTGGCCCCATGCGGTCTGCACTGCCAAAGTTGTATTCGCGCCCATATAGCGCAAAGAACAGGCCTGCTGCTGACATCAGCAGGCCGCCGACGATGTCATGGATGTCTCTTGTCATTTTCATTCGGTTCAATCCTGTGTGGTTCCATGCCTGCGCGCATCTGGGCCAGGATGGGCACGCACGCAGGCGCCGCCACCTTAAGGGCGCTTACCTGACGGGAACCTGATTGCAGGGCACAAGCGGCGCCGGCAGGCGTGCTGCGGGCGACTCGGCGTTGGAATGCGAATGAAGGGGCGCTGCTCAGCTCAGCGCAGGCAGGCTGCCGGCCTTTTGTGATTGCTCCAGCAGGAAGCTGATCATCGTGCGCACCGCCTTGGTCTGGTGGCGGTTGGGCATCCACAGCAGGTACATATGGTTGCCGAAAATGCTCAGGCGCCAGTCGCGCAAGGTGGTGACGACCTCGCCGCGCTCGACCTCGGCGCGGATCACATAGTCCGGCACGATGCCTACGCCCAGGCCGGCCATGATGCCCTGGCGCAGGAATGGAAAATGCTCGGAAATGAGGCTGGGCTCCAGCCGGATCTCCTTGCGCACATCGCCCTGGTAGGCCCGCACCAGCAGCTGCTTGCCGACCACGCCACTGGTGATCAGCGGCACATGGCGCAGGTCCTCGGGCTGCTGGGGCAGCATGTTCTGGCCCGCGTAGTCGATGCTGGCGCAGGCGACATAGTTCATCTCCCCCATGTGGCGGGCCACCAGGTTGTCGGGCGGCGTAGGCAGCACACGCACCGCAATGTCCACTTCGTCGCGCACCAGGTTGTCGACCCGGTTCTCGAAGATCACATCCAGCACGATGTCGGGGTAGAGGCGCTTGAAGGCGATCAGCCAGTCGCTCATCACCAGCTGGCCATAGCCGCTGGGCACTGCCAGCCCGACCCGGCCCTGCAGGCCCTTGCCCAGGCTGCGGATGGTTTCGCTGGCGGCGGCCAGCTCGTTGCGGATGCTGCGGCCATGCTCATACAGGCGCAGGCCCACCTCGGTCGGTTCGACCCGGCGCGTGGTGCGGCGCACCAGCTGCACGCCCACCGATTTCTCCAGCTGGGCCAGGTGGTAGCTGACATTGGCGCGGCTCATCTTCAGCTTGGCGGCGGCGCGGCTGAGGTTGCCGGAATCGATGATTTCCACCAGCAAGGTGAGGGCGTTGTGGTCCATGGGATGAGATTGTCTAAATTCCTTTGACAGTCTGTCAATCCTCTATGTGATTGTCAAATAAGCCTAGTTGCACTGACAATGGTTCGAAACAAGCTTTCGATTGATCTACCAGGAGACATGCATGAGCGCTGAGAACGCCGCTGTGGTGAATATTGCCCGCGAAGGGCAGGTGTTGGTCGTCACGATCCAGAACCCCCCCGTCAATGCTTTGAGCCAGGCCGTGCGCCAGGGCCTGGCCGATGCCGTGGCCCAGGCGCGCAGCGATGCGCAGGTCCAGGCCATCTTGCTGGTGGGCAGCGGCAAGGCCTTTATTGCCGGTGCCGATATCCGTGAGTTCGGCAAGCCCGCGATGCCGCCGAGCCTGCCCGATGTGCTGGTGCAGCTGGAAAACAGCGACAAGATCGTCGTGGCCGCGATCCATGGCCCGGCGCTGGGCGGTGGTCTGGAAGTGGCGCTGTCCTGCCACTACCGCCTGGCTGTCTCCGGCGCGAAGCTGGGCCTGCCCGAGGTGCAACTGGGCCTGCTGCCCGGCGCCGGTGGCACGCAGCGCACGCCGCGCCTGATCGGCGTCAAGGCCGCGCTGGACCTGATGCTCTCGGGCCGCCACGCCAGTGCCGAAGAAGCGCTGGCCATGGGCCTGGTCGACAAGGTCGAGCCCGCAGGCAGCGATGCCCGCACGGCGGGCCTGGCCTATGCCAACGCACTGCTGGCGCAGAACGCGCCGGTGCGCCGTACCCGCGAAGCCACGGCGCTGGCCGACAAGGCCGCGTCGCAGGCCGAACTCGATGCCGCCAAGGCCGAATCGGCCAAGAAAAGCCGGGGCCTGTTCTCGCCCGGCAAGATCATTGAATGCGTGCAGGGCGCGCTGGACCTGCCGTTCGAGCAGGGCATGCAAAACGAGCGCAAGCTGTTTGTGCAGTGCCTGGAGAGCCCGCAGCGCGCCGGCTTGATCCATGCCTTCTTTGCCGAGCGTGAAACCGCCAAGATCCCCGAAGCCAAGGCCGCCGCACCGCGTGCGTTGAACAGCATCGGCGTGGTCGGCGGTGGCACCATGGGTGCCGGCATCACCGTGGCGGCGCTGGATGCCGGCCTGCCGGTGGTGATGGTCGAGCGCGATGAGGAATCCATCGCCCGGGGCCGCGCCAATGTGGAAAAGGTCTACGACGGCCTGATCGCCAAGGGCCGCATGACGGCCGAGAAAAAGGCCGCCATCATGGCGCGCTACAGCGGCAGCACCGACTACGCCGCGCTCGCCCAGGTGGACCTGGTGATCGAGGCGGTGTTTGAAGAGATGGGTGTCAAGAAGGCCGTGTTTGCCGAGCTGGACAAGGTCTGCAAGCCCGGCGCCGTGATTGCCACCAACACCTCCTACCTGGATATCGATGCGATTGCCGCGAGCATCTCGCGCCCGCAGGACGTCATCGGTCTGCACTTCTTCAGCCCCGCCAATATCATGAAGCTGCTGGAGATCGTGGTGCCCGCCAAGGTGAGCGCCGATGTGGTGGCCACTGCCTTCGAGCTGGCCCGCCGCATGAAGAAGGTGCCCGTGCGCGCCGGTGTCTGTGATGGCTTTATCGGCAACCGCATTCTGGCCGTGTACCGCGAGGCCGCCAACTACCTGCTCGAAGACGGTGCCTCGCCCTACCAGATCGACGAGGCGGTGCGCGAGTTCGGCTACCCGATGGGCCCCTTCCAGGTGGCTGACCTGGCCGGTGGCGACATTGGCTGGGCCACGCGCAAGCGCAAGGCCGCCACGCGCGACCCCAAGGCCCGCTATGTGCAGATTGCCGACCGCATTGCCGAAAAGGGCTGGTTCGGCCAGAAGACCCAGCGCGGCTACTACCTGTACCCGCAAGGCGCACGCGTGGGCGAGCAAGACCCCGAAGTGCTGGCGATTGTGGATGCCGAGCGCCAGCGCGCTGGCGTGACGCCGCGCAGCTTCAGCAATGCCGAGATCATGCGCCGCTACATGGCCGCGATGGTCAACGAAGGCGCCAATGTGGTGCGCGAAGGCATTGCGCTGCGTCCGCTGGACGTGGATGTCACCTTCCTCTACGGCTACGGCTTCCCGCGCTTCCGGGGCGGCCCGATGAAGTGGGCCGACATGGTGGGTCTGGACAAGATCCTGGCCGACATCCGCGAGTTCGCGAAGGAAGACGCGCTGTTCTGGACGCCATCGCCGCTCTTGGTGGAGCTGGTGGAGAAGGGCGAGAACTTCGAGAGCCTGAACAAGGCAGCCTGACGCAGCGTCAGGCTTGAGACAACCCATGGCTTCCATGCAGGCGAAGCCCGGGTTGCACGATCAAAAATGGCGGTTAGCGCTTGGGCGACAAGCGCGGCCGGCCCCAAAAATCACAATCAACGGTCGCTCAGACCCAAGGAGACATGCATGCGTGAAGCCGTCATCGTTTCGACAGCGCGTACGCCGCTGGCCAAATCCCACCGTGGGGAGTTCAATGTCACGCCCGGTGCGCAGCTGGCGGCCTTTTCCATCAGCGCAGCGGTGCAGCGCGCCGGCATCGATCCGGCGCTGATCGAAGACGTGGTGCTGGGCTGCGGCTACCCCGAAGGGACGACCGGCCGCAATATCGGCCGCCAGGCGGCTGTGCGTGCCGGTCTGCCCATCAGCGTGGGTGGCACCGTGGTCAACCGCTTCTGCGCCTCGGGCCTGCAGGCGATTGCGTTTGCGGCCGGCCGCATCATTGTCGATGGTGCACCGGCGATGGTGGCCGGTGGTGTCGAGAGCATCTCGCTGATCCGCTCGAGCAATACCAACCCCTCGGATGCCGATCCCTGGCTGGTGGAGCACAAGCCCGACCTGTTCATGGCCATGATCGACACCGCCGATGTGGTGGCCAAGCGCTACGGCATCAGCCGCGAGGACCAGGATGCCTTCTCGCTGCAAAGCCAGCAGCGCACCGCTGCGGCGCAGGCCAATGGCACTTTCGACAACGAGATCGTGCCCTGCGCCACGCGCATGGCCGAGAAGAACAAGGAAACCGGTGAGGTCAGCTACAAGGATGTCACCGCGACCATGGACAACTGCAACCGCCCCTCGACCACGCTCGAAGGTCTGGCCAAGCTCGAACCCGTCAAGGGCGCGGGCAACTTCGTCACGGCTGGCAATGCCTCGCAGCTGTCCGATGGCTCGGCCGCCTGCGTGCTGATGGAGGCCAAGGAAGCGGCCAAGCTGGGCTTGACGCCGCTGGGCGCCTTCCGTGGCCTGGCGATTGCCGGTTGCGAGCCCGACGAGATGGGCATCGGCCCGGTATTTGCCGTGCCCAAGCTGCTGGCGCGCCACGGCCTGACGGTGCAGGACATTGACCTCTGGGAACTGAACGAGGCCTTTGCGTCGCAGGCGCTGTACTGCCAGCGCAAGCTGGGCATCCCCATGGACCGTCTCAACGTCAACGGCGGCGCGATCTCCATCGGCCACCCCTTTGGCATGACTGGCGCGCGCTTGACCGGTCACATCCTGCTCGAAGGCCAGCGCCGCAAGGCCCGGGGCGAAAAAGTGAAGTGGGGCGTGGTGACCATGTGTGTGGGCGGCGGCATGGGTGCCGCTGGCCTCTTTGAGATTTTCTGACCCCCCCTGAGGCGCTGCGCGCCTTCCCCCAGGGGACGACGCCGCCGCTGCGGGGCGGCCCTTGCTGGGCGTCACCCAGATCGCGCAGCGCAGCGTTTGAGATGCGCAGGCCTTGCCTGCCCACGTTAATGAGGAGATAGCCATGGACTTGCAATTCAGTCCCGAAGAAGAAGCCTTCCGCGCCGAAGTACGTGCGTTTCTGCAAGACAACCTGCCCCAGGAACTGGCCGCCAAGGTCAAGGCTGGCCAGCGCCTGACGCGCTTTGACCAGGAAAACTGGCATGCCATCCTGAACAAGAAGGGCTGGCTGGCCTACCACTGGCCGCAGGAGTTTGGCGGCACCGGCTGGACGCCGGTGCAGAAGTTCATTTTTGACGACGAGTGCGCCCTGGCCGGTGGCCCGCGCCTGGTGCCTTTTGGTCTGTCGATGCTCGGCCCGGTGCTGATCAAGTACGGCAACGAGGCGCAGAAGAGCCACTGGCTGCCGCGCATCCTCAATGGCGATGACTGGTGGTGCCAGGGTTACTCCGAGCCGGGCGCCGGCTCCGATTTGGCCTCGCTCAAGACCACGGCCGTGCGCAACGGCGACCACTACATCGTCAATGGCCAGAAGACCTGGACCACCCAGGGCCAGCACGCCAACATGATGTTCTGCCTGGTGCGCACCAACAAGGAAGTGAAGTCGCAGCAGGGCATCAGCTTTGTGCTGATCGATATGAACCAGCCCGGCGTCGAAGTGCGCCCCATCCGCACCCTGGACGGCGACAAGGAAGTCAACGAAGTCTTTCTAACCGATGTGAAGGTGCCGCTGGAAAACCTGGTGGGCGAGGAGAACAAGGGCTGGACCTATGCCAAGTACCTGCTGACCTATGAACGCACCGGCATCGCCGGCGTGGGCTTCTCGATGGCCGGGCTGGAAAAGCTCAAGGTCATCGCCCAGCGCGTGCAGCGCAATGGCAAGCCGCTGATCGAAGACCCGCAGTTTGCCACCCGCATGGCCAAGGTCGAGATCGAGCTGCTGAACATGGCCACCACGAACCTGCGCGTGATCGCGTCGGTCGCGGGCGGCGGTGTGCCGGGCGCCGAGAGCTCGATGCTCAAGATCAAGGGCACCGTCATCCGCCAGGAGCTGCTGTCACTGATCCGCCGCGCGATGGGCCCCTATGCGCTGCCGTTCATCGAAGAGGCCCAGTTTGCCGAATACGCCGACGAGCCGGTGGGCCCCAAGGAGGCGGCCACCGCCGCTGCGGCCTATTTCAACTACCGCAAGCTGTCGATCTTCGGCGGTTCGAACGAAATCCAGCGCAACATCATCTCCAAGATGATCCTCGGCTTGTAAGGAGAATTTTTATGGATTTTCAACTGGATGAAGACCGCCGCATGCTGGCGGACGCGCTGGGCCGCTACCTGAGCGAGCAGTACAGCACCGAGTACCGCAACAAGGCCGCCTATGGCGCCCAGGGCTTCAGCGCCGAGACCTATGCCAAGCTGGCCGAACTGGGGGCGATTGGCGCGCTGTTCAAGGAGGCCGATGGCGGCTTTGGTGGCGATGGCGTCGATATCAGCGTGGTGTTCGAGGCGCTGGGCACGCACCTGGTCGCAGAGCCGCTGCTGGGCGCCTTGCTGGTGGGCCGTGCGCTAACCGAGGCCGGCAGCGATGCCCAGAAGGCGCAGCTCGAAGGCATCATCGGCGGCGAGACGATTGCCGCGCTGGCGCATGACGAGCCGGCCAACCACTATGAGCTCAACCGCGTGGCGACCACCGCCCAAGCCGAGGGCGATGGCTGGGTGCTGAACGGCAGCAAGGCCGTGGTGCTGTTCGGCGACCAGGCGCAGCTGCTGCTGGTCTCTGCCCGCACGGCAGGCGCCGTGGGCGATGAGGCCGGCATCTCGCTGTTCCTGGTGCCGGGCGATGCCGCCGGCATCAGCAGCCGGGGCTATGGCCGCATCGATGGCGGCCATGCCGCCGAGCTGGTGCTGGCCAACGTCAAGGTCGGTGCCGATGCCTTGCTGGGCAAGCTCGGAGAGGGCCATGCGCTGCTCGAACGCATCAGCGGCTTTGGCCTGCTGGCGTTGGCGGCCGAATCGCTGGGCGCGATGGATGTGGCCAAGAACCACACCCTGGAGTACCTGCGCACCCGCAAGCAGTTTGGCGTGCCGATCGGCAGCTTTCAGGCACTGCAGCACCGCATGGCCGATCTGCTGCTCGAAGCCGAGCAGGCGCGCTCGGCCGTCATCAACGCGGCAGCGGCCATCGACAACCCCGACTACGTCGAACGTGAAAAAGCGCTGTCGGCGGCCAAGTACAGCGTGGGCCAGATTGGCACCCTGATGGCCGAAGAGGCGATCCAGATGCATGGCGGTATCGGCGTGACCTGGGAGCTGCCGCTGGCGCACTATGCCAAGCGCATCATCATGATCGACCACCAATTGGGCGACATGGACCACCACCTGGCACGCTACATGGCGCTGCAGGCCCGGGAACGCGCTGCAGCCAAGGCCGCCTGATGACGGCCGCCAGCAACACATCCCCCGCGCTGCTGGCGCGCCGCGAAGGCGGCGTGCTGGTGCTGACCAACAACAACGAGGCGGCGCGCAATGCGCTGTCGCCCGAGTTCTACCTGGGCCTGACAGCAGCGCTCCAAGACGCAGCGACCGACCCGGCCGTGGGCGCGATTGTGCTCACCGGGGCGGGTGGGCATTTCTGCTCCGGTGGCGACCTGCGCCGCATTGCGACGCGCCGCGACCAGCCGCTCGAAAAGCGCCGTGAGCTGCTCGAAGGCCTGCATGACCTGGTGCGTGCGCTGCGCGACTGCCCCAAGCCCGTGGTGGCGGCGGTGGAGGGCGCGGCCGCCGGTGCCGGCCTGTCGCTGGCCTTGGCCTGCGACATGTTGGTGGCAGCGCGCAATGCCGCGTTCTCGGTCGCCTATGTGAAGGTGGGGCTGTCGCCCGACGGTGGCGCCACGGCCTTTCTGGCCGAGCACCTGTCGCGCCAGCTGCTGACCGAGTTGTGCCTGACCGGCGACCGGGTGAGCGGCGAGCGCATGCAGCAACTGGGCCTGGTCAACCGCCTGGCCGAGCCGGGCGATGCACTGGCCCAGGCCATCGCATTGGCTGCGCAGCTGGCCGATGGGCCGTTGCAGGCCATGGCCAGCATCAAGTCGCTGTGCCGCGCGGCCTATGACAACGGCCTGGAAGCGCAGCTGGACATGGAAGCCGAGCTGATGGTGCGGGCGCAGGCCACACTGGAATCGGCCGAGGGCATTGCCGCGTTTTTGGAAAAGCGCCCCGCCAACTACCTGCAGCTGCGCCGCTGACAGGGACTGAGAAAAATGGCACCGGGGCCGGCCCTGCAAGCTGGCCGGCCAGGTGATCCAAGGAGACAAGTATGCGTGAGGAAGAGAAAGCCACGGCCCTGCCGCTGGCGGGTGTCAAGGTGCTGGACCTGTCCCGTGTTTTTGCCGGCCCCTTGTGCGGCCAGGTGCTGGGCGACATGGGTGCTGAGGTGATCAAGGTGGAGCACCCCAAGCGTGGTGACGACACCCGCGACTGGGGCCTGCGCATTGGCAAGACCGAGACCACCTATTACAACAGCATGAACCGCAACAAGCGGTCCATCACCGTCGATCTGCAAAAGCCCGAGGGGCTGGCGCTGATCCTGGAGATGTTGCCCCAGTTCGATGTGGTGATCCACAACTTCAAGCATGGTGGCGCCGACAAGCTGGGCCTGGGCTACGAGGCGCTGAAGGCCTTGAAGCAGGACCTGATCTACTGCAGCGTGACCGGCTATGCCACCGACACCGATGAAGCGGCCCGCCCGGGCTATGACATCCTGGTGCAGGGCGAGGCCGGCTTGATGGCGATGAACGGCGAGGCATCGCAGCCGCCGCTGAAGTTTGGCGTCGCCGTCGTCGACCTGATGACCGGCATGAGCGCCGCCCAGGCGGTGCTGGCCGCGCTGTTTGCCCGCGAGCGCACGGGCCAGGGCCGCAAGATCGACATGGCGCTGTTCGACAACGGCGTCAGCATCACCGGCTACTACGGGCTCGATGCGCTGTTCATGGGCAAGGACCCCGAGCGCTTTGGCAATGCCCATCCGTCGATCGTGCCCTACGGCATGTTCGAGGCGGCTGATGGCCCGCTGATCATTGCAGTGGGCAACAACGCGCAGTTCGAGCGCTTCTGCCGCGATGTGATCGAGCGCCCCGACCTGGCCGACAACCCCAAGTACGCCACCAATGTGGAACGTGCCAAGGACCGCAAGCTGCTGCTGCCGCTGATGATCGAGACGATCCGCAGCTTCCCGCGTGCGCTGCTGATCGAGCGGCTCAATGCCTGTGGTGTGCCTTGCGGCGAGGTGCTGGGCCTGCATGAGGCGCTGACCTCCGAGCGCGTGCAGCAAGCCGGTCTGGTGCAGAACATGCCCCACCCGGTGGCCGGCCAGACCGCCGTGCTGGCGCCGCCCATCCGCATGGATGGTGAGCGCCTGCCGATTCGCCGCGCGCCACCCACACTCGGTGAGGGTACACGCGAAGTGCTGCAAAATCTGCTGCGTTTGAGTGATTCGCAATTGCAGTCCCTCCAGGCGCAAGGTGTGCTGACCTTGCCCGATTGATACCGAGGCCCGCCGATGGCGAAGGACGCCGCAGCGGGCCCAGAGTTTATTGTTAGAAAGCTGAGACTATGAAAGTACTGGTACCCGTCAAACGCGTGGTGGACTACAACGTCAAGGTGCGCGTCAAGAGCGATGGCTCGGGTGTGGACATTGCGAATGTGAAGATGTCGATGAACCCCTTTGATGAAATCGCGGTGGAAGAGGCCGTGCGATTGAAGGAAAAGGGCGTCGTGACCGAGATCATCGCCGTCAGCTGCGGTGTCACCCAGTGCCAGGAGACCCTGCGCACGGCGATGGCCATTGGAGCCGACCGCGCCATCCTGGTCGAAACCGCCGAAGAGCTGCAGCCGCTGGCCGTGGCCAAGCTGCTGAAGGCGCTGGTCGACAAGGAGCAGCCCGGTCTCGTGATCTGCGGCAAGCAAGCCATTGACGACGACGCCAACCAGACCGGCCAGATGCTGGCCGCGCTGGGCGACCTGCCCCAGGCCACCTTCGCCTCCAAGATCGAACTCGCTGGCGACAAGGTGAGCGTGACGCGCGAAGTGGACGGGGGCCTGGAGACCCTGTCTCTGTCGCTGCCCGCCGTCATCACCACCGACCTGCGCCTGAACGAGCCGCGCTACGTCACCTTGCCCAACATCATGAAGGCCAAGAAAAAGCAGCTCGACACCGTCAAGCCAGAAGAGCTGGGTGTGGATGTGAGCCCGCGCCTGAAGACCCTGAAGGTGCAAGAACCCGCCAAGCGCGGCGCCGGCGTGAAGGTGCCCGATGTGGCCACCTTGATCGACAAGCTCAAGAACGAAGCAAAAGTCATCTGACCTTGACCCCCCCCTGAGTCGCCTGCGGCGCCTTCCCCCCAGGGGGACGACGACCACGCGGCGGGGCGGCCCTTGCTAGTCGTCCCGCCGCACGGGACCGCCAGTTTTGAAGGCCGCGAACGACACCTGACACATTGAATGGAAAGACGATAGACATGACCGCTCTCGTTATTGCAGAACACGACAACCAAACGATCAAGACCGCCACGCTCAACACCGTCACCGCAGCGCTGGCTTGCGGCGGCGATGTGCATGTGCTGGTCGCTGGCGAAGGCGCAGCAGCTGCAGCCCAAGCTGCAGCGCAGATCGCAGGCGTAGCCAAAGTCATCCTGGCCGAAGGCCCGGCGCTCAAGGATGGCCTGGCTGAGAACCTGGCCGCGCAAGTGCTGGCCCTTGCCGGCAACTACAGCCACATCCTGGCGCCAGCCACCGCCTCGGGCAAGAACGTCGCCCCGCGCGTGGCCGCCAAGCTCGACGTCGCCCAGATCAGCGACATTACCAAGGTGGTGAGCGCCGACACGTTCGAGCGCCCCATCTACGCGGGCAACGCCATTGCCACCGTGCAATCGGTCGATGCCACCAAGGTCATCACCGTGCGCGGCACCGGCTTTGATGCCGCCGCTGCCACCGGTGGCTCGGCGCCAGTCGAGAACGCCGCAGCGGTTGAGGGCAGCGGCAAGAGCAGCTTTGTGGGCCGCGAAGTGACCAAGAACGACCGCCCGGAGCTGACGGCCGCCAAGATCATCGTCTCCGGTGGCCGCGCGCTGGGCAGCGCCGAGAAGTTCAGCGAAGTGATGACCCCGCTGGCCGACAAGCTGGGCGCGGCCATTGGCGCCAGCCGCGCAGCGGTGGACGCGGGCTACGCGCCCAACGACCTGCAAGTGGGCCAGACCGGCAAGATCGTCGCGCCCCAGCTGTATGTGGCAGCGGGCATCTCGGGCGCCATCCAGCACTTGGCGGGCATGAAGGACTCCAAGGTGATCGTGGCGATCAACAAGGACGAAGAAGCGCCGATCTTCAGCGTGGCGGACTACGGCCTGGTGGCTGACCTGTT